>JAAYZP010000514.1 GCA_012514785.1 Propionibacterium sp.
CCGACCTTCATCGCGACCACGCTCCGGTCGGTGCCGAAGAGGTCCAGGCCCGTGGTGGTCGTCGTCAGCTCCACAGTTTCCGCGGTGTTGTTGCGGTGTACGGTGATGACGCCACTCATGATGGTTCTCCTGGTTCCTAGCGGTCGGCGAGAGTGCCACCCGCCATTCTGCCCTACCTTCCGCGCCGGAGGCATTCCAGCCTCCTGCGTGGCGCGCGATCGTCCGGGCCCCGTGGCAGGATTCGGGCATGAACATGGACTCCGAGCTGCAGTATGCGGACTCCACGATGGAGATCCGCGGCCTCGAGTTGCGCGTCCTGGACACCGATCCTGGAGCACTTGGCCCCACGCGCACCTTTGTGCTCGTCCACGGGCTCGGGGTGTCGTCGCTGTACTTCCGCGAGCTCGCCGACGACCTCGCCTCCCACGGCCGCGTGATCGCGATCGACCTGCCGGGCTTCGGGCGCACCGACAAGCCGGAGCGGTCGCTCAGGATCGGGCAACTGGCCGGTGTGCTCGCGGAGGCCCTCCAGCGACTCGACCCCGACGGCGTGGTCCTCGTCGGGCATTCGATGGGCTGCCAGGTCGTCGTCGAGGCGTTGGCCGACGACCCCGGGATCGCGGACGCGGCCGTGTTGATCGGCCCCGTGGTCAACGCCGCCGAGCGTCGGCTCCCCTCGCTGCTGTGGCGGTTCCTGCAGGCGGTGCTGCGCGAGACCCCGGCGTCGGTGGCGCCGTCGATCCTCGGATGGCTGCGGACCGGTCCGCGGATGCTCATCGAGACGGTCCCGACGATGCTCGCCTACCCCCTCGAGGATCGGATCGCCGACGTCGCGGTCCCGCTGCTGCTCGTGGCCGGGCGGAAGGACGCGACGGCACCCCGCGCCTGGCTCGACCGTCTGGCCTGCGCCGCCGGGGGCGAAGCCTTCGTGGAGGTCGTGGAGGATGCGTCGCACCAGGTGATGGTCACGCATCCCGGGCGCGTCACCGCGGCGATCGTGGGCCCTGCACCCGGGGACAGACGGTGAAGCGGCTCCCCTCGCGACTCGCGCGCGGCCGCGCGGCAGCCGCGGACTGGCTGGTCGCGGGCGCAGACCTGGCGCGGGCGACGCGGCGGCGGCTCCGACCCGGTGCCGGCGTCGTCGGTGATGACTCGGGATGCGGCGGGCCACCGGTACTGGTGCTGCCCGGCATCCTCGAACCGTGGACGTACATGCTGCCGGTGGGCCGGCACCTGCAGGAGCGGGGCCACCCGGTGCACTACGTCGAGACCTTGGGATGGAACCTCCGGGGCCTGGAACGTTCGGTGGAGCTCTGCCTCCGGGCGCTGGAGTCCGCGGACGGCGCGGTCATCGTCGCGCATTCGAAGGGCGGCCTCATCGGCAAGGCCGTACTCGCGCGAGCCGGCACCGCGGCGCTGGGGATGGTCAGTCTGGCGACGCCGTACTTGGGTTCGGGCCTCGGCGGACGTCTGCAGCGGCTCCCGCTGCTCGACCGCTCCCCCTTGGGAATGTTCCTGCCGGATTCGCCCGAGCTCCTGGGCCTCGCGGCCGAACGCGCAGTCAACGCGCGCATCGTGTCACTAGCCCCCGCCTGGGACCAGGTGATCCCGGGTGGTTCGTACCTGGACGGCGCGACGAACGTCACCCTCGACGTCGGAGGGCATTTCCGCCCACTGCGGGACCCGCGGGTGCACGCCATGATCCATGAGCATGTCCACGCACTCAGCGAGAGCGCCGCGTGAACGACAAGGGCGGTGCGGCCGAAGCCACACCGCCCTTACCGCGATAGCCGTTCCGGCCTACAGCAGCCCGAGGGCTGTCGGCAGCCAGAGCGAGATCTGCGGCACGAAGACCACCACGAACAGGCCGAGGATGATTGCGAGCAGGAACCACAGCAACTTGCCGATGACGGGCTCCAACCTCACCCCGGCGACCCTCGTACCCACGAAGAGCACGTTGCCCACCGGTGGCGTGATCACGCCGACCGAGAGGTTGTAGACGATCATCGTGCCGAAGTGCACGCGGTCGATGCCGAACTGATCGATGATGCCGATGAACATCGGCACGAAGATCAGGATGGCCGGCGTCGGGTCCATGAACGTGCCCACAGCGAGCAGGATGATCATCATGATGATGAGGATCACGGTCTGCGAATCGGTGAATCCGAGCAGGGCGTCCGAGATCATCTGCGGGATGTTCGCGAAACTCATTACGAACGACAGGATCGAGGAGACGCCGACGAGCAGCATGACGATCGCGGTCGTGCGGCCCGCTTCGATGAGGATGCCCGGGATCTCCCGGACCTTGACGGTGCGATAGATGAAGCTGAGCACCAGGCAGTAGGCCACGGCGATCGCCGAGGACTCCGTTGCCGTGAACCAGCCGATCAGGATGCCGCCCACCACGAGGAAGATCATGAACAGTGACGGGATGGCCCGCCAGATCACGAGCAGGGCCTGCTTCAAGGTCGGGTGCTGCTCCTCGGTGGCGTCGGCGAGCCGGTTGCTCCGGTAGGTGAACCAGACGACGACCATCACCGCGACGATCCAGACCAGGCCCGGACCGACGCCCGCCATGAACAGCGCCGCGATGGACGTCGACGACACGAGCGAGAACACGATGAACGTGTTCGACGGTGGGACCAGCATGCCCGCGGGTGCGGAGGCGACGTTCACCGCCGCGGCCCAGGAGGGCTTGTAGCCGTCCTTCACCAGTCGGGGGTGCATGACCTGACCGACGGCGGCGGCCGCAGCGACCGCAGCTCCGGAGACCGCACCGAACATGGCGTTGGCGGCGACGTTGGTCTGGGCCAGGCCCGCCGGCATTCGGCCGACGAGCACCTTCGCGGCGTCGACGAGTCGGCCCGCAATGCCACCCTTGTTCATGATGACGCCCGCGAGGACGAAGAACGGGATGGCGAGCAACGTGAAGTTGTTGATGCCGGTGAACATCCGGGAGGCGGAGTTCTCCGCGGCGAGCCATCCGTCGCCGACGACGACGATCATCGCTAGGAACGACGGCACACCGATGGATATGCCGATGGGCACCGAGAACGCCAAGCCGATGACGATGCCGACGACGAGAACGATTGTGGCAAGAGTTGCCGGATCCATGATCAGCGACCCCCTTCTTTGTCACCCTCGTCGGCGCGACGCGCCTCGGGGTCGTCGGAATCTTCCTCGACGAGCGTGTCGAGCTTGGTCGTGCGTCCCTCCGGGCCATCCTCGAGGATCGAGGTGACTGTTTCGTCGGCGACGGCGGGAACCTCGGGTTCGTTGGCACCGGTGGGGTCGTCCACCGTGAGCGGACCCCGGCCCTGCATGTCCTCGATGATGTGCGTGACGGCGTGGAAGATGATGAAGATGCCGGCCACCGGCATGATCAGGTACATCCAGCCGATGTTCACCGGCAGCGAGACGGAGTTCTGCAGCCAGGCGTTCATCGCGCTGCGCCAGCCACCGATGATCAG
>JAAYZP010000515.1 GCA_012514785.1 Propionibacterium sp.
GTCGGGGGTGAGGTAGGACATCAAGGGTGATCGTAGTCGAATGGGCGGAGTCCCGGGACTGGCCGCCTTCCGAGGTCGAGTTTGTGCGCCTGACCCACAACCACCTCCCACGCCTGGGGCACAGGCAAGTTGTGCGGCGATGCTGCCGCACAACCCTCCCCAGCCCGACGCGCTCCCCGTCAGCGGAGCTGCTTCCAAGCGGGAAGTGTTCGCGATCGACCGCCAGATCGCGGTTCTGGCCAAAACGGGGGAGCAAGAACGTTCTGGCGGTCGATCACGAACAAATCGCCAACCAACAACCGCACGGGCCCGTCGCGCACCGTCGTGCACAACCTAGTCCCCGCGTAGACTCGCCGCCGTGTCCCTGACCCGCCGAATCCTCTCGCTCGCCATCCCCGCGTTCGCCGCCCTCATCGCGCAGCCCCTGATGATGCTGGCGGACACCTGGATCGTCGGCCGGCTGGGCACCGTCCCGCTCGCGGGCCTCGGCATCGGCGCCGTCGTGCTGACGACGATGACCGGCATCATGATCTTCCTCGCCTACGGCTCGACCGCGACGGTGTCCCGCCAGGTGGGCGCTGGCAACCGCAAGCGCGCCTCCGAGCTGGGCGTGCAGGCGATATGGCTCGCGTTCGTGCTGGGCCTGATCCTCGTGCTGCTCACATTCCTCTTCGCATCCTGGATCGCGACGGCGCTCGGAGCCGAGGGCGGCGTGCACGAGCAGGCCGTCGAGTACCTGCGCTGGTCCGTGCCCGGCATGCCTGGGATGCTCGTCATGCTCGCTGCCACCGGCACCTTCCGCGGCATGGCGGATGCGCGCACCCCGCTCGTGCTGCTGGTGAGCGCGGCGAGCCTGAACTTCGTGCTCAACCTCTTCTTCGTCTACGTCGTCGGCATGGGCATCGGCGGCGCGGGGCTGGGCACCGCGGTCGCGGAGACGATGATGGGCGGGGCGGCCGTGTACCTGATCGCGCGCCAGTCCCGACGCGTCGGCGCCCGCCTCCACCCCGTCCCGGCCGACATGTGGATGACGCTGCGCGTCGGCATCCCGCTCATGCTGCGCACGCTCGCACTCCGGATCTCGGTGCTCATCACCACCTACGTCGCGACGGCACAGGGCGCGGCCGCGCTGGCGGCCCACCACGTCGTGATGCAGGTCTGGAACTTCCTCGCCAACGTGCTGGATGCCATCGCGATCGCCGGGCAGACGATCATCGGCACGGCGCTGGGCGCCGCCAACCGCGAGGAGGCGCGCGAGTCGACCCGGCTGATGACCCGCTGGGCGCTCGGCGTCGGGTTCGTCCTGGGCATCGTCGTGTTCCTCGCCCGCGCGCCGGTGGCCGGGTTCTTCGCCTCCGACCTCGTCGTGCGCGACTACGCCGTCTGGCTGTTCGTGATCGTCGCGGCAGGCCTCCCGCTGGCCGGCTACGTCTTCCTGCTCGACGGCGTCCTCATCGGCGCGGGCGACGGCCCGTACCTGGCGAAGGCGGGCGTCGTCGCGCTGCTGATCTACGGCCCGCTTGCGCTCTCGGTGCTGCTGCTCCCCCGCGGGCAGATCGGGCTCGTGGGACTGTGGTTGGCGTTCGTGTTCGGCTACATGGGCGCCCGCGCCCTCACACTCTGGTGGCGGGCCCGCGGCGACGACTGGATGGTCGAGGGCGCCTAGCGACCGTTTTCGACCGCGCGACGCGCGCCAGGGCCCTGGACGGGGCCTTAACACCCACGCGCGGTCGATAACGGTCGCCGTCGGCCGGATACCCGTCGCCAGCACCTGCGAGTGCGGGGAAGCTCGGGGCGCGAATTCCCGGGAGTTGCCGCGCTCCCGTGCGCTCGCATACCCCCAATGGCCATCTTTTGTTCATCTTGGGTTAACCTACGGAATCGTGGACACGAAACGTGATCCGGAAGCGAAGCGTTCGTCTCCGTCATCCGATCCCCTGACTCACCGATTCCTCGGCCCGGACCGCAACTGGCATCTCGCCTTCGGCGGACTCCTCGCCGTCGCGGGCATCGCGTTCAGCATCTGGGCACTGGGCTACATCGACGACATGCGCCTCATCACGGTGCTGCTCACCTCGATCGTGCTGGGCATGTTCATGGCCTTCAACATCGGGGGCAACGACGTCGCCAACTCCTTCGGCACCTCTGTCGGCGCCGGCACCCTCACCATGAAACAGGCCCTCCTCGTGGCGGCCGTGTTCGAGGTCAGCGGCGCGGTGCTGGCCGGCGGCGCAGTGACGGACACGGTCCGCAGCGGCATCGTCGACCTGAGCATCGCGGACCTCTCCGGCATGGACCTCGTGCACATCATGATGTCGGCCCTGCTGGGCGCCGGCGTCTGGATCCTGTTCGCCACGCGGTTCGGGCTCCCGGTGTCCACGACACACTCCATCATCGGCGCCATCGTCGGGGCATCGGTCACCCTCGGCTTCGTCAACGGCCACGACAGCCTAGCCATGGTGCAGTGGAGCGGGCTGCGGGACATCGCGATCTCGTGGGTCGCGTCCCCGCTGCTGGGCGGGGTCATCGCCTACATCCTGTTCGGCCTGATCCAGCGGCACATCCTACTCTACAACGAGAAGGCCGAGCACAAGCTGCGCGAGCTCGGCGCCGAGCGCATCGCCCACCGCGACCGCCACCGCTCCGAGTTCGACCGTCTCACCGAGATCCAGCAGGTGGCCTACACCAGCAAGCTGCTCCGCGACTCCGAGCTGGCCCGCATGCCCGACATCGACCCCACGCAGCTCGAATCCAGCTACTACAAGGAGCTGAAGCGCATCGACAAGAAGGTCGACGAGGTGCGCTCGCACCGCGCGCTCACCACCTGGGTACCGCTGCTGGGCGCGTTCGGCTCGATGTTGATCACCGCCATGCTGCTGTTCAAGGGGCTCGCGAACGTCGGCCTCGGGCTCAACGCGCTGACCGCCACCCTGATCCTCGCGATGATCGGCGTCGTCGTCGGGATCTCGCTGTTCATCTTCGCGCAGTCGCTGAAGGACAAGCAGCTGTCCCACGCCACGTTCGTGCTGTTCAGCTGGATGCAGGTGTTCACGGCCTGCGCCTTCGCGTTCAGCCACGGTTCCAACGACATCTCCAACGCCGTCGGCCCGTTCGCCGCCATCCTCGACGCGCTCCGCACGGGCGAGGTCTCGCTGACCGCGGCCGTCCCGACGCCGCTGCTGCTGGCGTTCGGCGTCGCGCTGGTGGCGGGGCTGTGGTTCGTCGGGCGCGCCGTGATCCGCACCGTCGGCGAGGGCCTCACGAAGATCCACCCGGCCTCCGGCTTCGCCGCGGAGCTCTCCGCGGCGGGCGTCGTGATGCTCGCCTCCGTGCTGGGGCTGCCCGTCAGTTCGACGCACATCCTGATCGGTGCCGTCCTCGGCGTCGGGCTCGTGAACCGCGCCGCCAACTGGCGCCTGATGCGCCCGATCTTCCTGGCCTGGATGGTCACGCTACCCGCGGCGGGCGCTGTCGGCGCCGTGGGCGTGCTCGGGTTGCGCGCCCTCTTCTAGCGGCTGCTAGGGGTAGAGGCGGGTGCCGATCCAGCCGTCGCGGGTGCGGGTGAGCCGCACGCGGTCGTGCTGCCGGCTGGGCAGGCCCTGCCAGAATTCGAACTCCTCGACGTCGACGACGAACCCGCCCCACGTCGTGGGCATCGGTACCTCGTCGTCGCCGATCTCGCGCGTGGCCTCGGCCAGCTCGGCCTCGAGCTGGGCCCTCGATCCGAGCGGCCGGGACTGCTGCGAGACCGCCGCGGAGATCTGGCTCGCCCGCGGGCGCGAGTGGAAGTACGCCTCCGACGCCGCGCGGTCCAGCCGCGTGACGGTGCCGACGGCGTGGATCTGGCGCATCGGACCGGGCCAGTAGAACAGGGCCCCGGCGACGGGGTTCACCGCCAGGTGCTCACCCTTGGCGGAGCCGTAGTCGGTGAAGAAGACGAGCCCGTCGGCCGAGTACTCCTTCAGCAGCACCACCCGCGAGTGCGGACGGCCGTCGGGGCGCACGGTGCTCACGGTCATGGCGTTGGGTTCGGGCAATTCCGCCTCGATCGCCTCGTCCATCCATCGCGCGAACAGGGCCCACGGGTCGGCGGTGGCGACGTCGTCGGGCAGCGGCTCCCCGACGTAGTCGGTGCGCAGCGCGCGCAGGTCAGTAGCCAATGCCCCGGTCCTCCCGCTCGATGGCCTCGACGGCGTCCTTGGCCTCCTTGAGGCCGACGCCGTACACCTCGCGCCAGCGCTTGACCGCCTCGATCTTGCGGTTGGCGCGCAGCAGCGCACTCACCTCGGCGCGGATGTCGCCGGCCGGGAAGTAGTACCGCTGCGGCTCCACCTGCGGCTGGTTGCGCGCCGCGCGCGTGATCGGCACGACGCCCCAGACCCAGATGGCCGCGATCACCAGCAGCGGCCACAGCCGGCCACCGGAGACGATCATCACGAAGAAGATCAGCCAGATTAGCCCGCCGGAGGCGTAGAACGGCTGGTCCACCTTCGTCTCGACGCTCTGCATCGGGCGGTTCTGGGGCAGGTACGGCTGCGGCGCGGGCACCGGATGGTGGGCGTAGGGGTCCTGAGGGAGCGCGCCCGGGGGCGGATCGAACGGCTGGTCCGGGAGGTCGGCGAAGATCGCGAGGAGGTCACCCGCGGTCCTGGCCTCCAGCGCGCTGGCCATGCGGTCGTCGAACTCGACCATGTCGATCCGGCCGGCAGCGTGGTGCGCGCGCAGGCGAGAAATCGCCTCGTCGCGTTCGGCATCCCCGATGCGGATGTTCGGATCCATGGGCCACAGGATAGCCGCGCAACGCGCTCGACTCACCCGGGCTCCTGCGCCGAGCCGTTTCCCGCAATAGATTGGAGGCCCTACGAATGGAGGAATGGCGCATGGGGCCCACCGATACGCGCAACGCCCTGGTCATCCAGCGCGTGCTGTTGGTGCTGCTCGTGCTCGTGGTGGCGCTGCTGCTGGGGCTGACCGTCGTGCTGGCGCTGGTGAGCAGCGACGTCGGGCTCTCACTCGGCCTGCCCCTGATGCTCGGGACGCTGGTGCTGGGGATCGCGGCCGCCTCGGCGCTGCCGTCGGCACGCGCCGTGGCGGCAAACCTGCGGGCACACGTCGTCGGCGTCGACGAACATCGCTGCCAGTGCGCCGTCTGCGGCACCACCTTCGAGCCGGCCCCGGGCTCGAGGACGGGCCCTGCGAGTCGGGTGGCCATCCCGCGGGAGCGTGTCGCCGCCACCCGCGCCGGCACCCGGGGGTTCGTCGTCGGCCTCGCTATCGTCGTTATCGGCGCGGCGCTCTACTACCCGGTGCTCGGGCTGCACCAGCAGCGCCTGTGGCTCGACGCGAGCGGCGGCGCGATCTTCCAGATGTTCTTCATCGTCCTCTTCGCGATGGTGGCGGTGGCGTTGTTCGTGACCGCCTGGGCGGGGCGGATCGCCACGCGGGATCTGGCGCGGGCCGCGGAGTCGCACGACCACCGCTGCCGCTGGTGCGGCAGGGACGGGTCAACCACCTGACGACGGCTCAACGCGCGCCCGCCGAGGAGCTCGCCCTAGACGAAGCGGCCCTGCATGGTCAGTCCCCGGCCGACTCGCCGACGGTGTAGGTGACCTCCGCGGGGATGTCCGCGAGGAAGTCGCCGTCGTCGTCGCGGACGAGCAGCTCGCCCACCCTTCCGTCCTCGATCGCCAACCCGAGCGTGACAGGGACCCCGTCGATCTCGCCGTGGCCGTGGACGGGGAACAGGAAGTCGCGCACCGGCAGCCGCTCGATGCCGTCGGGCACCACGAACCGGATGGCGCCCGACGCGGCGTCCACCTGCTGGGCCTCGCCGAACTGGGCGCGAAGCTCACCGGCGCCCCAGTCGTCGCTCCTGGCGAGCATCTCCGCCACCACCTGCCGGACGCGGGGGTCGACGTCGGT
Organism: Propionibacterium sp.; assembly: GCA_012514785.1. Classification (GTDB taxonomy): domain Bacteria; phylum Actinomycetota; class Actinomycetes; order Propionibacteriales; family Propionibacteriaceae; genus Arachnia. The sequence goes on from JAAYZP010000515.1 coordinate 5,923, forward strand.
GAGTAGGGGTTCCTCCGTCTCCGGCCCGGGCGCGACCGGTGCGCGCGACTCCATCCACAGCACGAGGCCGCTGGCGACGGCGGTCACTGCCGCGAGCGCGACGCGGGGCCGCCGGACACCCAGGGCCTCGAGCTTGTCGGCGGTCCAGGCGTCGGCTTTCAGGAGGGGCTCCCGCAGGCCGAACACGACGCCGGAGACTCCCGCGAAGATCGCGGGATCGTTCGGGAGGAACAGCGGCGCGGCCGAGCCGGACTGCGGCACGTAGGCGTACCACCCGTACTCGCGCTCCTTGCGCTGGCCCGCGACCGCGGCGGCCCCGGTGAGCAGGGAGATCGCGGCCCAGTAGGCGGTCTTGCGCCAACCCCTGAGGTTGCGCGGTTCGATCAGCGTCAGACCGGCGGAGGCGGCGAAGATGGCGGCCTCCGCCCAGTCGATGCGCCGTCGGGCGGGGTGCTCATCCATGCTCGTTGCTCCTGCCGTCGGATGTTGCCGCCCACACTACGGGTTCGGGGGACCGACCTACGATGGAGGGGAACCGAACCGCCTGGAGGTGGAAACCATGATTCCCGTCCGAATCGCCGGACTCGCGCTGGATGTGCGATCCCAGCCGGTGGTGATCCTCAAACCGGTCGACGACGCGGTCGCGAACGGCAAGGTGCTCCCCATCTGGATCGGCAACCTGGAGGCCACCGCGATCCTCGCCGGCATGGAGGGCGCGCAACTCCCCCGCCCCCTGACCCTCGACCTCATGCGCGACATGATCAGCGCCCTCGACGCCACGGTGGACCGGATCGTCGTGACGAAGATCGAGGAGGGCACGTTCTACGCCGAGATCACGCTCACCACGCCATCGGGGCAGCGCATCCTCGACGCGCGCCCCTCCGACGCGATCGGGCTCTCGCTGCGCACCGAGTCGGCGCTGCTCGTTGCCGCCGAGGTGTTCCAGGCGGCCGCGATCCTCATCCAGCAGGAGGGCGAACCCACCGTCGACGAGGAGGAGGCCGTCGCCGAGTTCAGCAAGTTCCTCGACGACGTCGACCCCGAGGACTTCCAGGGCTGACCGTGCGCATCAGGCGATGCGCACGCCGTCGCCCTCGTCGGTGAGCTCGAACGTGACGGCCTCGCCGTCGTGGATCCCGCCTGCTAGCAGCTGTCGCGCCAGCTGGTCCTCCAGCGTGCTCTGCACGAGGCGACGCAGCGGGCGCGCGCCGTAGATCGGGTCGAAGCCGGTGTCCGCGAGCCACTGCTTGGCGTCGTCGGCCACATCGACGGTGATCCGGCGCGGCGCGAGCCGGGCGTTGAGCCTGGCGAGCTGGATGTCGACGATGCGCGCCAGCTCCTCGGCGGTGAGCGCCTTGAACATGACGATGTCGTCGAGCCTGTTGAGGAACTCCGGGCGGAACGCGGAGCGCACCGCCGCCATGACCTCGTTGCGCTTGGCCTCGTGGCTCGTCGTCGGGTCGGTGAGGAACTGCGACACGAGGTTCGAGGTCATGATCAGGATCGTGTTGCGGAAATCCACCGTGCGGCCCTGCCCGTCGGTGAGGCGCCCGTCGTCGAGGACCTGCAGCAGGATGTTGAACAGGTCCGGATGCGCCTTCTCCACCTCGTCGAGCAGCA
>JAAYZP010000516.1 GCA_012514785.1 Propionibacterium sp.
AGAGTCACGTCAACGACGGGAATGCAGATCTATGGCTCGACAGTGTCCCCTGGAGAAGGTTCGCAATATCGGCATCATGGCGCACATCGATGCCGGCAAGACCACCTGCTCGGAGCGCATCCTCTTCTACACGGGGCGTCTGCATCGGATGGGCGAGGTCCACGACGGCGGCGCGACCATGGACTTCATGGTCCAGGAGCAGGAGCGCGGCATCACGATCTCGAGTGCCGCGACGACCTGCACCTGGCGTGATCACCAGATCAACCTGATCGACACCCCCGGACACGTCGACTTCACGGTCGAAGTCGAGCGCAGCCTGCGCGTCCTCGACGGCGTGGTCGGCCTGTTCTGTGCGGTGGGCGGTGTTCAGCCGCAGTCCGAGACGGTCTGGCGTCAGGCCGAGAAGTACGACGTGCCGCGCATCTGTTTTGTGAACAAGATGGACCGCATCGGTGCGGACTTCTTCGCGGTGGTCAAGCAGATCGAGGTGACCCTGGGTGCGAACGCGGTGCCGGTGAGCATCCCGATCGGCTCCGGTCCCGAGTTCGAGGGCCTGATCGACCTGATGAAGGGCGTCGCGGTCTACTACGACGAGAACGACCGCGGCTCGACGATTCGCGAGGAGCCGCTGACCGAGCAGCAGGCCGAGTACATGGCGCCGTGGCGCCAGAACCTCCTCGAGAAGGTGGCGGAAATCGATGACCGTCTCCTGGAGAAGTACTTCGCCGAGGAGCCGATCTCGCGTGATGAGATCGTCGCGGCGGTGCGCGCGGCGACGCATCGGCACCTGATCTGTCCGGTTCTCTGCGGCAGTGCCTTCAAGAACAAGGGCGTCCAGCGTCTTCTGGACGCGATTGTGGACTTCCTGCCGAGCCCGCTCGACCTGCCGCCGGTCAGCGGCAACTGCCTCACGGGCGCGCCGACTGAGCGCACGCCGAAAGAGGGCAGCCATCTCGCGGCGCTGGCCTTCAAGGTGGTTGCCGACAAGCATGTCGGCAAGCTCATCTATGTGCGCGTCTACTCCGGCACGCTGCAGGCCGGCACCTACGTCCTGAACTCCACGCAGAACCGCCGTGAGCGCGTCGGCCGGCTCTTCCGCATGCACGCCAACCGCCAGGAGCTGGTCGACTGCATCTACAGCGGCGAAATCGGCGCCGTGGTCGGCCTCTCCGACACGGTCACCGGCGACACCCTGTGCTGCGAGAACGATCCGATCGTGCTCGAGGCCATCGACTTCCCGGCCCCCGTCATCAGCGTGGCCGTGCAGCCCGAATCGCGTGACGATCTGGAGAAGCTGCAGAAGGCCCTGCTGCGACTGGCCGAGGAAGATCCGACCTTCATCGTGGCCACCGACCCGGAGACCAGCAACACGGTCATCTCGGGCATGGGCGAGCTGCATCTGGAGATCATCCTGGACCGCCTCAAGCGCGAGTTCGGGGTCGCCGTCAAGAGCTCCCCGCCGGAGGTCGCCTACCGCGAGACGATCACCAGCGCCGTGGACATCGAGGAGCGGCTGCGCAAGCAGACCGGCGGTCACGGACAGTACGCGCATGTCATCCTGCGCATCGAGCCGATGGGTCCCGGCCAGGGCTTCGAGTTCGTCAACGACGTCAAGGGCGGCAATATCCCGAAGGACTACATCCCGGCGATCGAGAAGGGCATTGTCCAGGCCATGGCCGAGGGCGTCTGGGCCGGCTATCCGGTCGTCGATGTGCGCGTCACCCTCGTGGACGGTTCCTACCACGAGGTCGACAGCTCGGAGATGGCCTTCAGGACCTGCGCCTCGATGG
>JAAYZP010000517.1 GCA_012514785.1 Propionibacterium sp.
AGCTCCTCCTGGATCGGCACCCCGAGGATGCCGAACATGAGCCACACCGCGAACATCAGGGTGAACGCGATGGTGGACATCGTCATGACGCGCGCGGCGCCACGCCCCGTGTCGTGGACAGGGGCGACTTCGATCAGTTTGGCCATGGCTTAGCGGCGGCCTCTTTCACGGTCAGGGGTGCCGATGGGGTCCCAGCCGCGCTTGCCCGCGGAGACCGGCCTCTGGTGGCGGTCACGTGAGCGGTAGACGACGTAGGGACGGAACAGGTAATGCAGAGGCGCGGTGAATGCGTGCACCAGGCGCGTGAACGGCGTGATCGCGAAGAGCAGCATGCCGATGAACACGTGCACCTTGAACTGCCAAGTCGCGGCGGCCATCGCCTCGATGTTCGGCTGCAGGACGATCAGTGATCGGAACCACACTGATACCGTCTCACGGTAGTTGTGGTGCTCCCCCGCCGGGGTCGTGTCACCGGTGAAGGTGGCCACCATCCCGAACAGGATCACGCCGGCGAGGATCAGGTACATCGCTTTGTCGTTGCGCGTGGTGGCAGCGAACACGCGGCCGGTGCTGCGTCGTCGCCAGATGAGCATGATGAGCCCGACGGCGAGCGCGAGCCCCGCCAGGCCGCCGCCGAAGTAGGCGCCCAGGTGGTACATCTCCTGCGAGAGACCGATCCGGTCGGTGAACATCTTCGGGATCAGGAGGCCGACGAGGTGCCCGACGAGCACGGCGAGCAGCGCGAAGTGGAACAGCGGTGAGGCGATCTTCAGGATGCGCGACTCGTACAGCTGCGAGCTGCGGGTGGTCCAGCCGAACTGGTCGTACTTGTAGCGCCAGATGAGCCCGCCCACCAACAGGATGAGGGCGACGTAGGGGAAGATGCCCCAGAGAACAACATTCATGATGGCCTACTTGACTGGATCTGATAGGTGTCGAGACCGACCTGTTCGATCGGCGGGGTGTCGAGGAACGTCGCGCCGTAGAGCTTCTGGACGTCGGTGCGCGATGTGGCCAACGGCCCCGGCAGCTGCCGGCAGATGGCCTCGACGACGCCCTCCTGCGGCAGCTTGTCCTTCTTCAGGCCCAGCCGGAGCAGCTCCAGGCTGGCACGGTAGGTGTTGAGGATCGCCACACCCCGCTCCTGGTCGCCGCGCGCGGCGAACTCGAGCACCATGGGCAGGTAGTCGGGCAGTTCGCCGTCGAGGTCCACCATGAGCCCGGAGTCCCGGTAGGTCTGCTTGATCGACGCCAGCACCTCCCCGCGGCGGCGGGTGTCGCCGTCGGTCCAGTAGGTGAGGTGCATCGCGTGGCGGCGGGAGAGGTCGAACTCCTGGACGTGCGTCTCCTGCAGGGTGCGCAGTGGCCACGAGCGCAGGTGCGTCAGCGTCTCCGTGAACAGCGGGGCCGATCTCGTCCCCACGAGCGACCCCTCGATGAGGTCGAGGCGCTCCAGCAGCTCCTCGTCCGGGTAGGTGAGCACCATGGCCGCTGCCTGGAAGGTGACCAGCATTTCGGAGGACATGTCAGACCATGCTCTCGTCGTCGCGGGCCGCCTTCATCGCGTTGAAGCTCTGGATGGTGACCGGCACCGGCTTGCCCGATGATCCGCCGAACGGCTCGCCCATGGAGGGATCGCCGTCGAAGTCGACGGAGCAGCCCAGCTCCTCGAGGTTGTGGGCCTCCTCGCGGTGGGCCTGCGGGATGACGTAGCGCTCGTCGTACTTGGCGATCGCGAGCAGGCGGTACATCTGCTGGATGGCGCCGCCGGTCATGCCGACGGCGGCCGCGATCTCCTCGTCGCCCGGACGGCCGAGCGCGATGTCGCGCATGTAGCTGCGCATCGCCGCGAGCTTCTGCAGCACCCCCGTCACGACGGCGGTGTCGCCGGCCGTGAACAGCTCCGCGAGGTACTCCACGAGGATGCGGAGGGAGTCGATGGCGCCGAACAGGTTGCCGGCGGCCTCGGCGTCGTGGCCCTGCTCCTGGAGGAGGTCGACCACGGGCGACAGCGGCGGGATGTACCAGACCATCGGCATCGTGCGGTACTCCGGGTGGAGCGGCAGCGCCACCTTGAAGTACTTGCACAGCGCGTAGATGGGCGACTTCGCGGCGGCCTCGAGCCAGTCCTCCGGGATGCCCTGCTCACGCGCCGCGGCGATGACCTCGGGGTCGCGCGGGTCGAGCATCAGGTCCAACTGGGCCTCGTAGAGATCCTGCGGATTCTCGGTGGCGGCCGCCTCGGTGACGCGGTCGGCGTCGTAGAGGATGATGCCGATGTAGCGCAGCCGGCCCACGCAGGTCTCGGAGCACACCGTCGGCAGCCCCACCTCGATGCGGGGGTAGCAGAAGTGGCACTTCTCGGCCTTGCCCGTGCGGTGGTTGAAGTAGATCTTCTTGTACGGGCAGCCGGTGATGCACTGGCGCCAGCCGCGGCAGGCGTCCTGGTCGACCAGCACGATGCCGTCTTCCTCGCGCTTGTAGATCGCGCCCGACGGGCACGCCGCCGCGCACGACGGGTTGAGGCAGTGCTCGCAGATGCGCGGCACGAAGAACATGAACGACCTCTCCTACTCCGCGAGGATCCGCTGGTTGGACTCCTCGTGGATCTTCGCGACGATCGGGTCCATCTCGAGGGTCTCGCTGATGCCGCCCAGCGAGTCGTCCCAGTTGGCCGACGCCTTGATGGCCATGTTGTCGCCCGTGATGAGCGACTTGGGGCGCGCGACCGGGAAGTCGTCGATCAGCGGCGACTGGATGAGGTTCTCGTAGTCGTACGTCCAGGGCTCGTAGTAGTCGTCGAGGCCCGGCTGGACGGGCGAGGCGAAGATGCTGAGCAGCTTCTTGAACCTGCCGCCGGACTTCAGCTTGAGCCGGCCGGACTTGGTGCGCACCCAGCCGCCCTGCCACTTCTCCTGGTCCTCGTAGGTGCGGGGGTAGCCGAGGCCGGGGCGGGTCTCGACGTTGTTGAACCAGACGTACTCGGTGCCGGCCCGGTTCGTCCA
>JAAYZP010000518.1 GCA_012514785.1 Propionibacterium sp.
CAACCGGCCTGCTGGCGGTCTGTTCCGGGAGAGCGGATTCGAGCAGCGTGAGGACGGCACCTGGCTGTTGCAAGCAGCAGGAGGATGCAGACCTGCTCCCGAGTGGCTGTCGGTGACCTTGGCACTATGAGTGGCGTTGCGCCGCCTCGGTCACGCCCGCCGAGCGAGGTTCAGGGGTAGCGTCCGCGGGCACGCGACTCCGTGCGCCCGCCCGCGATACCCACCACACGGCACCCCCCAGGCCGATGTATAGGAACGTCAGCCCCGCCACCTGGCGGAACCCGAAGGCATCGAACGTCACATAGCTGCTGACGATGCCGAGGATCGCTGCCGCGATGGCGAGACCCAGGTGGCGCTGCTCAGGGGTGCCACCCATGCGCCACGGGGAGAGCGCCATCAGGAATCCCGTCAGCACCAGACACCCGAAGGCGAAGGTGCCGATCACGCCCAGCTCGATCAGCATCATCAGCGCTTGGTTGTCGATCGTCCGGTAGACCATCGGTACCCACGTGAACAGGCCCTGACCGAAGAGCGGATTCTCCTGGACGGCGCGAATCACGAGTGGGTAATCGTCGGTGCGGCCCTGGATGCTCGGGTCCGAGGACAATCCTCTGAAGAGTGAGCGGATCGTGCCCAGCAGGCCCGGCAGCACCGCGCGCCCCGCCACCGCGAGCACAGGGGCGGCAACGACGGCGAAGAGCCGCCATTTCCATGGCCATCCGAGGAAGAGCACGAGCAGCGCGACCGCGGCCACGACGATGGCCGAGCGGGAGACGGACATCAGGGCCGACGTGCCGATCAGCATCGTCGGCAGCCAGGTGATCCATTTTTTCGCGTGCAGGCTGCGGTGCAGGGCCAGCGGCAGGATCGACGCCATGGCGACGCCGAGCTCGATCGGGTGCGCCGACGTGCTGACGATCCGGTTGAGCTCGGAACGGGAGAGTGCCTCCCCGAAGTGCTGCAGCCCCTGGAGCCCGGGGATACGGATGTAGCCGGCGACGTTGAGCCCGGTGAAGTACTGCAGGATGCCCATGAACGCGACGATCGCGCCGCCGCGCACGATCCAGGTCACCACACGGTCCAGCTCGGCCCACGAACGGATGCCTTCCGACGTGAGCAGCAGGATGCCGGCCCATCCCGCCAGCGCCAGCAACCCGCGATCCGAGGCGCTGACCAGCGTCTCGGTGACCTGGTTGACGTCCGCCTCCTCCCACAGCCGGTCGGAGCGTTGGTGGATGTCCGCCGGCTGTGACCACCCCTGGAGGTGCCCCGACGCGTAGCTCGTCAACACCAGCGCGACGAAGAAGCCGAACGTGAACCTGAGTGGGGTGATCCCGCGGACATGCGTGAGGCCGCCGAGCACTGCGCAGACCCAGAACAGGAGCCCGGCGATGGCGAACAAGTTCGCAGGGGTGCCGGGCGCGCCGATGGGTCCGACGATCAGGCGGGTGGGGATGCAGAGCAGCATCATCGCGTAGATGGCCGAGAGCCACCATGCGGGAACCAGGGACGCGGCCCGCCTGGGCACGGTCATGGCGACTCGCTCGCCGAAGCGGCGACCTCCACCGTCTCGTCCGAAGCATGACGCCCCTGCGGCGGATCGTCGGCAGGGGGGCCGTCGTCGCCCGACGCCAGGGAGAGCGCCTTCTTCCGCTCCTTGTGCTTCCTCCTCACCGCCAGAAGCCGGTCGATGGCGAACGCGGCGACGAGCGTCAACAGCCCGCCGGCCGCGCCCGCCGCCAGCACGGAGCGTTGCCAGTCACCGCCGAGGGCAAGCGGCACGTCCTCGTTCGCGTACACGCGGGTGTGGGCGACCTGCTGGGGTGGGGCACCCTCCTCCAGCTGCAGCGTCCTCAACTCCTCGTTGAGTTGCTCGACGATCCAGTCGCGCGTCGCGACGACGTCGCCCGGGTCGGTCCCCTCGGTGCTGACGGTGAGGATCGGGGTCGTCGGGTCCACCCCGACGGTGTACCCCGAGCTGAGGCCTTCCTTGGCCATCGCCTCGCGGAACTCGCTGCTCTGCGGCGCGCCGGAGACGATCCGCGCGATGACGTTCAGCCCGTTCGGCAGATAGAGGAACGGACTGCCGTGGCTCTCCGGACCGCGTGCGTCCGCAGGCAGGAGCAGGATCATGCGCGCTGTTGCCTGGTACCGCGGTTCGGAATTCATGTAGATGTACCCGGCCACCCCGCCGGTGAGCAGGATGCCGAGCAGTACGACGAGCCACCGTCGCAGCAATAATCGAAGAGCACTTCCGAGATCCATAGCGCGTTCCCCCGTGCGGTTCAGAGATCTGTGCATAGCAAGATTACCAGCGTCCTGATGATGTGGGTAGGACCGTGAAGCGGTCGGTGAACACGGCGATCCGTTCCCGGGCGGTCGCCAGCGCGGGTCGGGACTGCTCCCTGAGCGCCTCCGGGTCATCGAGATGGGCCAGCGTTTCGGCGACGGCACGGTCGGTCGGCGTGGTCGTGAGATCCACGCCGACGTCGTAGCCCAGGTTGCCGAACAGCCCCGCGAACTTCCGGCTGTAGGCCACGGGCACCGTCGGCACCCCCGCCGTGAACGCCGCGATCGAGGCGTGCATCCGCGAGCCCGCGAACGCATCCAGGCCGCTGATCCACGACTTCGCCTCGATCGGGCTGGTGAACGGCGGCGCCAAGTGGCAGTCCGGGAACTCCTCCAGCAACTCCTGGGCTGCGGTGAAGTCGTCTTCGTGGGCCGACTCGCCAGGGCGGACCACGACGTGCGCCACCAGGTGGACGGTGCGGCCCCGGGCTAGGAGCGCACTGACGAGGGCCCTGCAGTACTGGCGGTAATCCGTCTCGAGCGAGAACTGGTTGTCGCCGGTGTAGCCGCCGGCCCAGAGCAGCCCGGACACGTTCACACCCACGTGCACGCGACCATCCCCCGCGGGATCCCTCGGTGTATGGGGCAGCCTGACGGCCACATCCGTGGACAGGTGGATCTCCCTGCTGGTGAGCTCCTCGAGGAACGGCAGCGAGAGGTGGTCGCGGGTGAACACCGCGGCGGCCTTACGGACCACGTGCCGGTACCACGGCTTGCCGGCGCTGCCCTGCAGCGGGCCGTACGTCTGCGGCGCCAGCACCAGGGGGCGGCCCGTAGCCAGCACGAGTTGCTTGTGGAACAGCTTCCGCAGCAGCCGAGTCAGCCCGTAGATGTCGGAGAAGCTGTCCCCACCGGTGAAGTCGACGACGACGTCGCAGGCATGGATCTCCCGGACTGCCTGCGCCATCTTGATCGGGCTCTTGTGCCTGAACGGCACCGCCTTGATCCGCGACTGCGTGATGCCCAGTTCGGATCGCATCCGCTCGAGCGCCGCGTCGCTGTTGACGGAGAACAGCACGAAGTCCGCGGGTTCCTCGACGGTCTCGTCCAGGAGCGCGATGACGGAATAGGCCAGCGCGGCGAGGCCGAGGTTGGCCGTATCCGCCTGGACGCCCAGGAAACCGATCCGCGGACGGCGCTCCTCGCCACGGCCCACCTGGCCCCGCCCCCAATCCATGCTGCTCCGCGACTGGGTCCGGGCGCGCAGCGCGGCGGTCGTCGTGATGCTCGCGTACACCGCCCCGGCCGGCAGCAGCCGCAGATCCTTCGCGACGACGTCGCGCAGCCAGGACCATCGATCGGCCGCCCGCACGGCGATGGGCAGCGTGCCCTCCCGGCCCGCGTCGCGCATCGCGGACGAGCCCCGGCGGACGCGCGCGAGCCTGCGCAGCAGCTCGGCGGTGGTCCCCGGTGCCTCGACGACGACCCGCACCTCGTCGGCCTCCGCCTTCTCGTCCGCCGTGAAGAGCGAGTCGATGAACAGGTCGTCGGCGACCATGAGCGGAAACTCGCCGAATCGCGCGCGCCCAGCCTCGGACATCGCGATCATGCCCCGACCGAACAGGCCGTCGCGGAACACGGGTAGTCGACGGTGCACGCTCGCCCACGCACGCA
>JAAYZP010000519.1 GCA_012514785.1 Propionibacterium sp.
CAGCTTCTTCTTTGAACGAAGCACTAAACTTCTTACGACGCTCAACCATAACTCTCATCCTTCATTCCTGAAACGATCCTATAAGGACCCTCTCCGGAAACCCAGAGGCACCTCAGTTGGCGTTCTGCTAGTCCTGGCTGGGGAACTGCTCGGGCGGGCTCAGTTCTACGAGTCGATGATCCGCATTGGAATGTAATTAGTCTGGCCAAAGAGGACCCCCCTGAAACGTGGACTACTTCAGGTAGTACAGTCGAGTTAAACGACAAGCGTCAATTAAGGGAGTTCTATGAGCCTCGACACACGGCCAGCCGAGACGAAGCCCCAGAGCGGGGGGATTAGCCGTCGATCCTTCATGACCTGGTCGGCTGCCCTCGGGGGTGGCGGCGCACTGGTTGCCGGGGGAGGGTACTTCCTCGGCATGCCGGATTCCCAGCCCGCCGAGGCGACCGAGGGGATCGCCGATGCCAAGACCACTTGGAGCGCCTGCGTGGTCAACTGCGGCTCGCGGTGCCCGCTGCGTCTGCAGGTCGTGGATGGCCAGATCGCGCGAGTCCTCCCGGACAACACCGGTGACGACTCGCTGCTCGGTCGCCAGATCCGCGCCTGCGTTCGCGGCCGCAACATGCGCGAGCGCGTCTACAACCCCGGCCGCATCAAGACGCCGCTCAAGCGTCGCGAGGGCACCAAGCGTGGCGACGGCGTCTGGGACGAGATCTCCTGGGACGAGGCCTTCGAGCTGTACGCCAAGGAAATGCTGCGCTGCGCCGAGGAGTACGGCAACGAGTCGCTTTTCATGGTCTACGGCTCCGGTGTGTGGAACGCGCACATCTCGTCGAGCGCGCTGGCCCAGCGGCTGTTCAACCTCGTCGGCGGCCACCTCGGCTACTACGGCAACTACTCGTACTCGCAGATCGGCACCATCACCCGCTTCCACTACGGCACGCCGGATGAGTGCACCTCGAACTCGTTCGAGAACTCGATCCAGCACGGCCGCATGCTCGTCCTCTGGGGCAACAACCCGCAGGAGACCCGCATGTCCGGCGGCGGCAACACCTTCACGTCGATCCAGGCCGCGAAGACCGCCGGGCTGAAGATCGTCGTCGTCGATCCCCGCTACTCCGACTCTGCCTCCGTGCTCGCCGACGAGTGGATCTCCCCGCGTCCTGGCACGGATGCCGCGCTGATCGCCGGTATCATCAAGCACCTCGTCGACACCGACCTCCACGACCAGGAGTTCCTCGACGAGTACTGCGTCGGCTTCGACGAGCACACCATGCCCGACGACGTCCCCGCCAACCTCTCCTACCGCTCGTACATCGACGGCCTCGGCGAGGACGGCATCGTGAAGACGCCCGAGTGGGCTGCGGAGATCACCGGCGTCCCGGCGCACGTGATCCGGCAGTTCGCCGTCGATCTCGCGACGACGAAGCCCGTCAACATCGCGCAGGGCTGGGGCCCGCAGCGCCACGCCAACGGCGAGAACCAGGCGCGCGCCATCTACCTGCTCAGCAACGTGCTCGGCCAGGTCGGTATCCCCGGCGGCGGCACCGGTGGCCGCGAAGGGTACTTCTGGCCGCTGACCAGCTGGTTCCCGGCCGGCGAGAACAAGGTTCCGACGCAGATCTCCAACTTCGGCTGGTCCGACGCGATCGACCACGGCTCCGAGATGACGGCGCTGAAAGACGGCGTCCGCGGCGCGGACGGGCTCTCCACGGACCTCAAGTTCATGGTCGAGTTCGGCGGCAACATGCTCGCCAGCCAGCACGCCGACAACGGCGCGCTGCGCGAGCTGCTGCGCGATGAGTCCAAGTGCGAGTTCATCTGCGTGATCGACAACCAGTTCACCGGCTCCGCTGAGTTGGCCGACCTGGTGCTGCCGGACACCACGACCGCCGAGCGCTGGGACCTCGTGCCCAGCGAATACACCGGCGACATGGCCTACCTGATCATGTGCGAGCCGGCGATCGAGCCGCTGCACGACTCCCTGCCCGGCTACGACATCTTCGCCGGCATCGCCGAGAAGGCTGGCGTGGGCCAGGAGTACACCGAGGGCCGAACGCTCGAGGAGTGGGTGCGCTACATGTACGAGAACGAGCACCGCCCCGCGGTGCCGTCGCTCCCGGAGTTCGAGAGCTTCCGTGAGAAGGGCGTCCACCGCTACTACGCGAACATGGACGATCCCGAGGCGGGTACCGCCGTCACGCTCCGCGAGTTCCGCGACGATCCCGAGGCCAACCCCTTGGGCACCCCGTCGGGCAAGATCGAGATCTTCTCGCAGGAGCTCTACGAGATGAGCCAGGCCTGGGAATTCCCGGACAGCCGCAAGGGCGACAAGGTGAGCTCCATTCCTGAACACGTCGCTACGTGGGAGGGTGCGGAGGAGGCCCGCGAAGGCGGGGCGCAGTACCCGATCCAGCTGATCGGGCACCACCACAAGTCGCGCACGCACTCCACCTACGGGAACCTCTCGAAGAGCAAGGAAGCACACCACCAGACGATGTGGCTCAACGACTTCGACGCGCGTCAGCGCGGCATCAAGAACGGGGACATCGTCGGCGTCTTCAACGACCGCGGGCGCGTCCACGTGGAGGTCCGCGTCACGCCGCGCATCATGCCCGGTGTCGCCTCGCTACCACAGGGCGCATGGGTCCAGTGGGACGAGGACGGCATCGACCACGGCGGCTCCAACAACGTCCTGACTGCGTTCCACCCCACCCCGGTGGCGAAGGGTAACTGTCAGCACACCACGCTGGTCCAGATCGAACTGGTCAGCTCCGAACCCGTCGCCAAGAAGGCCTGAGGAGGATAGACATGCTGGGATTTCATTTTGACGCATCCGTCTGCAACGGCTGCAAGGCCTGCAACATGGCATGCAAGGACAAGCACGATCTGCCCGTCGGCATCAACTGGCGCCGCGTCGTCGAGTACACCGGTGGCTCCTGGTCCATGAGCGGGAACGTCGCCACACCGAGCGTCTTCTCGTACTACACGTCGATCGCGTGCAACCACTGCGAGAACCCCGTCTGCGTGCAGGTCTGCCCGACGACGGCGATGACGCAGCGCGAGGACGGGACCGTCTACGTCGACGACGACAAGTGCGTCGGCTGCCGCTACTGCGAGTGGGCCTGCCCCTACTCGGCGCCGCAGTTCAACGCCGACACCGGCCACATGACCAAGTGCGACCTGTGTGCGGACTACCGCGACGCGGGCCAGGACCCCGCATGCGTGAGCGCCTGCCCCGCACGCGCCCTCGACTGGGGCCCGATCGAGGAGCTCCGCGCCAAGTATGGCTCCGACAACGCGTTCGAGCCGCTGCCCGATCCGTCGATCACCCTGCCCAACCTCACGGTCACGCCGCACCGCGACGCACAGCCGTCCGGCCTGGGCACCGGCCACATCGCGAACCCGAAGGAGATTTGAGATGAACCTCGGCGAGTTGCCCATGATCATTTTCACGGTGTTCGCGCAGATGTCCGTCGGCGCGTTCATCACGCTGGGGGTGATCCAGACGGTGGGTTCGCTCCGGCACAAGTCGGCGACGATCGATCGGATCGCGGATCCGGCGCTGTATGCGATCGGTCCGACGCTGGTGCTGGGGCTGATTGCCTCCATGTTCCACATGAACGATGTGTTCAACGTGCTGAACGTGTTCCGTGGCTGGGAGAGCTCCTGGTTGTCCAGGGAGATCATTTTCGGGATGTTGTTCGCGGGCTTCGGCTTCCTGTTCGCGGTGATGCAGTGGTTCAAGTGGGGCACGCCCCTGCTGCGGCGCATCGTCGCGGGGATCACGGCGCTGGTGGGTATCGGGTTGGTCTATGTGATGAGCATGATCTACTATTCGCTGCCGACGGTGCCGGCCTGGGCCACCTGGTACACACCCGTGTCGTTCGCGCTGACGACGATCCTGCTCGGGTCGTTGGCGGTGGGAATGGCGTTCGTGACCACGACGATGTTCCGCCGGCATCTGCTGGAGCGTGACGGGAAGTTCTTCGGTGCGAAGGTTGCGCCGGAGAAGGCCGATCATGTGCAGGTGAACGAGCTGATGGCGTCGTCGCTCAGGTGGATCGCGGTGGCGGTGATCGCCTCGGGTGGTGCGCTGTTGGTGCTGATCCCGATGTATTTGACCGAGCTGGCCGGCGCCGGTGACGTGGGGGTGTTGTCGATGGTTCCGTACACGGGCACGACGATGTTCCTGCGGTTGGCGCTGATCGCTGCGGGTGCTGGACTGTTGGCCATCTTCATCTACGCATTCGCGAAGGCCAGGACCAATCCGCGGCCGCTGGCGATCGTCGTGACGCTGGCATTCGTGCTGGTGCTTGTGGGGGAGATGCTCGGTCGGGCACAGTTCTACGAGTCGATGATTCGGATCGGGATGTGAACGAGAACTACGCTGACGCCTTCGCGGCAGTCTGGACCGCGCTAGCCAGCGCACTGCGCACGGAGGCGCCGACCGAAGAGGTCGTCGCCGCCCTGCGCAACCCGGAACTGCTCGCCCAATGGCCTTTGACCGACACCGAGCTGGGCGAGGTGGGCGCGGGCGCGACCACCGGCGTCGCCGAGCTCCAAGCCTCCGACGAGACCTGGCAGGAGATCGCCGACGATCAGTTCAAACTGATCCGCGGCCCGGGCGAACCCATCGCGGTGCCCTGGGAATCGGTCTACCGAAGCTTGGAAGGGCTCCTCTTCGAGGCCCAGACCATGCAGGTGCGCGAGTTCTACAAGCGCTTCAACCTGCAGGCCCCCAACCTGAACGTCGAACCCGACGACCACATCTCCCTGGAGCTGGACTTCCTCGTCCAACTGCTCACCCGGGGCCTCGCGGCCTCGGCGCAGGGTGACGCTGACGTCGCCCGGCAGCATCTGGATGCGCACGACGAGTTCTGCCGCACCCACCTGCTGCGATGGGGGCCGACGTTCTTCACCCGGCTCACCGACGGAGCCACGACGCGCTTCTACCGTGGCATCGGCCTGCTCGGCCAGGACGCGATGAAACGGCTCGGAGCGCTGCTCGAACCCGCCAAACGGTGAGTCTCGACAGCCTCATCACCTGGGCCGCGCACTTCGGCGCGGGCGAACGCATCGAGTTCGTCTGCGCCGAAGCGCCGGCCCCGGAACGCGGCCACCGCGCCTGGAAACTCGTCCAGGCGCCCGGCTGCGTCGCCGACCTCCCCCTCGAACACCCCCTGGAGCTCCTCGCTCTCGACGTCGCCGAGATCGGCGTGCGGCGGGAGTTGTGCGAGCACCGCGACCGCCTGGACGCCCGCCTGGAGCTCTGGGCCACACTCTTCGCCATGGCCGACCACGAGCTGGCCACACCTCCCTCGGGCAAGCGCAAACGTGCCGTCATGCAGGCGGTCAACATGCCGGTGGTCGAGCGACGCTCGCTCTTCGGGCTCGGCCGCAAGGACCCCCGCCCCGACGATGCATGGTCCCCCGACACCGTCGACACCAGCCAGCAGCGACTCAGGGCCGCGTTGCGCCACCTGGGCGCCGCGCCCACCGAGGCCGGCGAAAGCGACGGGCTGGGCCTGGCCATCGTCGCCGATGGCTGCCGCGCGGCCGGGCAATGCGTGACCGCCTGCCCGCACGACGCCCTGCGGCTCGTGCATCTCCCGCTCGCCGACGGCTCCCAGCAGTCGGACCTGACGTTCGACGCGTCGCTGTGCGACGGCTGCGGACGCTGCATCGAGTTCTGCGACGTCCCCGCGCTCAGCTCCGCCGGCAGCACATCGCTCAACGATCTCCTCTCGGCGACACCCGTGAGCATCGCGACGCTGCGCACCCGCCGCTGCGAGCGCTGCCGCGCCCCCTACACCCCCCAGCACGAGGACTCGACGCTGTGTCCCGTCTGCGCGGAGCGGCGGGCCAACCCGTTCGGCTCCTCCCTGCCGCCCGAAGCCATTGAACGGTTGCGGCGGATGCGCGAGGAAGGGTCTTCCGACTGAAGGGCTCGCCGCGTCTGGAAGAATTGCGGGAGCGATAGGAGCAGGTATGAGTTTGGAAGAACAGATCCACGGCGACATGGTGGCGGCGATGCGGGCGAAGGACAAGACGCTCACCACCACGCTGCGGATGGCGCTCGCGGCGTTGCAGAAGGAGAAGGTGGCCGGAGCGGTCGCCCGCG
>JAAYZP010000520.1 GCA_012514785.1 Propionibacterium sp.
CGTCGGCCGCCAGCATGATTGACGTGAGCCGCTCGGCAACGTCCTCCTCGGCCTGCTGAATCTGCTCGGCGATGTGGTCGAGGTTCAGGCCCTTGGCCTTCGCCTCGTCGCCGCTCTTGATGCGCGAAAAGGTCGAGGTGCTGAAGGGCATATACCGCTTCGCGAAGTCCGAGTCCGAAAGCGTCTTTCCCTCGGCCTCGCTTACCGTCTGCTGCAACCGCGCAAGCCTCCCTGCCAGCGCCGTTAATTGTTCCTGTCTCTTGTCCATTATGCGTGTCTCCTTGTTGAAAACTAAAGCCCGCGTGCGTACGCCTCGGCCGCCACGTCCATCGCGTCGGGTACGTCGTCGACCTCATCGTCCTGTTCTACCGTGTCCACGACCTTGGTCTTGCGTGACAGCACGTCCGCGTTGTGCCCGATCAACGCGAGGCGTTGCTCGGCCTCCTGCTGGTGGCGGCCCCGGATCGGCAGCAACTTCGCGGCAAGGTCGGCGTTCTGCGCACCGGCCGCCCGAAGGATCGCCTCGCGGTCATAGATCGGCGCACGCTTGTATGTGGGCGCAACGCCTATGACCTTGCCGCTTTCAGGCTCGACCACCACGCCGCCCTCCGCGTGCAGCGGTGTGCCGAAGAACACATACTCGCGGCCCGGCACAAGCGCGGCCTGATAGCCAGCCCGCGTCTTGCACGTCGCGTGATAAATCACCTCGTCGGGGCCGTAGTAGAACTGATCGACAAAGCCGAAGGTGCCGTTCTTTTTGACGGTGACCGTGCGGGCGTCGCCGCCCTCTTTCCACGGCCGGTCGTCGAGCATCAGGGGAAGCTCGATCAGCGGTATCCTGATCAGGTTGCGCACACCCTTGTACCACGCCTCACGGCGCGTCATGGCACGGTTCCAGACGTGCTGCGGGTGAGACTGAAGGAAAGCCATGATCGCGGCCCGCTGGGTGTCATTCATGTCGTCGAGTTCGCTGACCGGGTGCCACCGGTCCGTTTCGCTCATGCGCCAGACCGTGACGCGCTTCTCGGCCCAGCCCTCGAGGCGGTGGTTCGGGTCGTCGTAGATCGCGTCGACGAGCATCATCTCGAGGCGGGCGAACGTCTGCCAGTCGCAGAGGTTGTAACGCACGAGGTCGCGTGATTCTTCCGGCAGCTTCATGACCGCGTCCATGATAAGCTGGTCGTACTTGACGAGGGCCGCGTGACTCTCGGGCCGGTGGTCGGCGTCCTGACCGACCTGACCCGGCAGCATGGCACGGCGCGAATGCTCGAGGCGGTGCGCCTGCTCGCAGTACGCTTTGATCCTGAAGTTACCGCCTCCATCGCCTTTGAAGAAACCGCCGTGGACGGCCTCTGAAAGGATACCCGAGCGTTCGTAGCTGATCAGCGAACCGTACACCGGGATCGACTTGACCCGGCGCTCGACCGGCTCGCGGATCGCCGTGGTGCCGTGCTCGACCACGATCCGCGCCCCGGCCTTGTGGAAGCCCACGTCGGTCAGTTGGTACGCGTGCAGCATTCTGAACTCGCGCTCCTTGAGGCTGTTCCGGCGGTCGCCCTTGGTCTCAGGATATTGCGGCCGCATGGTCGAGGCCGTCTGGAACCCGCTGGCGATGTCATAGATCACGAACTTCTGAGGGCGGGCGATCTTGCCGAGGCCCGGCATGACGCACTCGGCGTCAATGTGCAAGTCGTCGCACTCGAGCACCTGGCCGGGCTCGAGGCC
>JAAYZP010000521.1 GCA_012514785.1 Propionibacterium sp.
CCGAGCTGGTGACCAGCGACGAGGGCGGCCCGGAGGAGGTGGTGTTCGAGCCGCCGAAGGATTACCCGGCGATGCTGGGCGTCGGCGACCCGCTGACCCTCGACCCCCGCCAGGCGTGGCGCCCGCGCCCCATGCGCAACCACCTGCGCATCCCGTTCGGCACCGCCGACGACGGCAGCGCGGTCGAGCTCGACATCAAGGAGTCCGCCCAGGGCGGCATGGGCCCGCACGGCATCTGCATCGGCGCCACAGGTTCGGGCAAGTCGGAGTTCCTGCGCACGCTCGTGCTCGGGCTGGCGATGACGCACTCCACCGAGCAGCTCAACTTCATCCTCGTCGACTTCAAGGGCGGCGCGACGTTCCTCGGCCTCGACGAGCTCCCGCACGTCTCCGCGGTGATCACCAACCTCGAGGGCGAGCTCTCGCTGGTGGACCGCATGCAGGACGCGATCGGCGGCGAGCTGGATCGTCGCATGGAGGTGCTGCGCTCCGCCGGCAACTTCAAGAACCGCGAGGACTACGAGAACGCCCGCCAGGCCGGCGCCGACATCCCGCCGATGCCGAGCCTGTTCATCGTCGTCGACGAGTTCTCCGAGCTGCTCACCGCGCGCCCGGACTTCATCGACCTGTTCGTGCAGATCGGCCGCGTCGGCCGCTCGATCTCCGTCCACCAGCTGCTCGCCTCCCAGCGGCTGGAGGAGAACAAGCTGCGCGGGCTCGACACGTTCCTGTCGTACCGGATCGCGCTGCGCACCTTCTCGCCCGCGGAGTCGCGCACCGTCCTCGGCGTCCCCGACGCGTACGAGCTGCCCACGCCGCCGGGCAACGGCTACCTGAAGTACGACACCACCGGCATGACCCGCTTCAAGGCCGCCTACGTCTCCGGCCCGTGGCACGGCTCCGAGACGGCCGAGCCGTCGCAGCAGCAGCCCATGGACGAGGGCCTCCCCGTCGAGTCCCGGGCGTGGGTGCCGCCGGTCAGGGAGTTCACCGTCGACTACGTGCATCCGGTGCTGCCGCCCGAACCCGAGCCCGAGGTGGCCCCGCCCCCCGGCGACGACGTCGTCGTCCAGCCCGCGCGCGCCGCGGCCCCCGTCGTCGAGGAGGACGATGACGACGACGAGGAGACGATGCTGTCGATCGCGGTCAGCCGGCTCAAGGGGCACGGTTGGCCGGCGCACAAGGTGTGGCTGCCGCCGCTGGATGAACCCCCGACGATGGACCTCGTCCTGGGCGGCCTCGAGGAGTCCGAGCGGGGACTCCAGGCCGCCAACCCGGCCTGGCTGGGCAAGCTGCGCGCGCCCGTCGGGCTCATCGACCGCCCGCGCCACCAGCGCCGCGACCCGTGGTGGATCGACTTCTCCGGCTCGGGCGGCAACCTCGGCGTGGCGGGCGGCCCGCAGGCGGGCAAGTCGATGGCGCTGCGCGCCGGCATCGCCGCCCTCGCGCTCACGCACACGCCGCAGGAGGTGGGTTTCTACTGCCTCGACTTCGGCGGCGGCGGCCTGACCTCGATGCGCGACCTCGCCCACATCGGCTCGGTCACCGGGCGCCTCGACGTCGACCGCGTGCGTCGCACCGTGGCCGAGCTGACGTCGCTCAGGTCGGCGCGCGAGCTGCAGTTCGCGGAGCTGGGCATCGACTCGATGACCACCTACCGGCGCGGCCGCGCCGACGGTTCCATCCCGGCCGATCGCTTCCCCACCGATGTGTTCCTCGTGATCGACGGTTGGGCGACGCTCAAATCGGAGTTCGAGTTGCTCGAGCCGCAGATCCAGGCGCTCGCCGCCGGGGGCCTCGGCTTCGGCATCCACCTGTGGGTCTCGGCGGCGAAGTGGTCCGAGATCCGGGCGGCGACGAAGGACATGCTGCAGAGCCGCATCGAGCTGAAGCTCGGCGACGCGTTCGACTCCGAGATCGACCGCAAGGTGCAGGCCATCGTCCCGACGGGTCGCCCCGGCCGCGGCA
>JAAYZP010000522.1 GCA_012514785.1 Propionibacterium sp.
ATGTCGCAGGAGCGCATCAGCCTCGACGGCATCTCGCGCTACTTCGCGGACAAGCTGCTCGGCTG
Organism: Propionibacterium sp.; assembly: GCA_012514785.1. GTDB lineage: Bacteria > Actinomycetota > Actinomycetes > Propionibacteriales > Propionibacteriaceae > Arachnia. Next base: position 66 of record JAAYZP010000522.1, read on the forward strand.
CTGACGCCGACCTGACTCGCGAGTGCGGCCTCCCTCGAGGCCGCGCTCGCTGCATGGTGTCCCCACGGTGTGCCACTGTGGTGACCAGTCATCCACCTTCTCGGGAGGAAGTCCATGCTCAAGTCGTCACTGGTCGTGCTCGCCACGACTGTCGCCCTGCTCGCTCCGCCGGCCGCTGCCGCACCGAGCGGGTCCGCGTCGTCGGAGACAGCGTCCGACGCGGCTCGCGACTCCGCAGTCGCGGTGCGTACGTTGAAGCCGTCGCGGCTGCCGAGAGGTCCCGCCGCCCGCCTTCCGCTGCTGCAGGGCCGCACGCTGCGACCGTCGGACGGAGCGAAGCCGATCCGGGTGCGGGTGCCCGCCGTCAAGGGACAGCTGCGCCTGCTGGGTCAGCGCAGTGACGGACGATGGCTGGTTGCCGCCCAGACGAGGTCGTGGCAGAGGGTCTACGCGGTCAGGCGCGACGGCTCACACCGTGCGGTGCCGCGGACCCGCACGGTGGTGGCCCGCAGCAACCGCATGGGATGGCTGCTGGCCAGGGGTGGCGAGCGCCTGGTGCAGACCCGGTGGGGTGCCTACACTTCCGGTCACACGGTGCGTGACGCCACCTCCGGTGAGGTCATCGAGCGGTATTCCACCGACGTGACGGCGTTCCCGTTGGACGCCGACGGCGAGCGCCTCGTCGTACGCCTCGACGCCGGGGTCCGCGACCTGGTGCCCGGGGAGCCGAACACGGCGGTCGTGAAGGCGGGCAACGCGGCGTTCATCGCCCGCGACCTCGTCTTCGCGAAGACGAAGGGACTGCAGCGGGGGCCGACGTCGATCGAGGAGCCCACCACGCCGGAGTGGACCGCCCGCTTCGCCGCCCTGGATGTCTCGCCGGACGGCGAGCTGGTGCTGGGCACCCGGACGCTCGTCACCCACCATCGCAGGCCGCGCGTGCTGGAGCTGCGCCGCATGTCCGACGGCACGCTGGTGCGGGCCTTCCGCTACGGAGGCCGGGTGCAGCCCCGAGACATCCACACCCAGGACGAGCAGACCGCGCGCTTCGAGTCGGACTCCGCCTTCGTGCTCGAGGTGCGTCGCGGCGGCCGTTCGATCCTCGTGCGCTGCACCCCGGAGGGGTCGTGCGAGCGGGCGTCGCGCTGGGGTCGACGGATCTCGGTGCCCTTCGAGAAGTACGTCTGGTGGCGCCGCCTCAACAGCTGACCCATCGACGCGCTTGGCCGACCGCGTGAGGGGGAACGGGTTGGGCGGGAGCAGAATTTGGGCGGAGGTCGCGCTCGGTCGGACAATGGTCGGGTGTCGACCACCGCGCCTGCCCTGCCCACCGAACTCGTGTTGGGCAACGTGCGCGTGGAGACGCCCGTGGTGCTCGCGCCGATGGCCGGCATCACCAACGCCGCCTACCGGCGACTCTGCGCGGAGCAGGGGGCCGGGCTGTACGTCTGCGAGATGATCACCTCACGCGGCCTGGTGGAGGGTGACGAGGCGACGAAGCGGATGCTGGTCTTCGACGATCTGGAGACCGTGCGGTCGGTCCAGCTCTACGGCACC
>JAAYZP010000523.1 GCA_012514785.1 Propionibacterium sp.
ACGTGCCGGCGGACGTGCTCCACGTCGACCCCGACTGGCTCATCCTCGACCGCCTCAACACCGACTTCCTCTGGAACGAGCAGCGCTTCGGCCCGCTCGGGGCGTTCTGCAAGGACCTCGACGACCGCGGTTTCCGGCTCTCGGTGTGGGAGGTGCCCTACATCGACCGCCGCTCGCCCATCCACGACGAGGCCGCCGAGCGCGGCTACCTCGTGCGAGCCGCCGACGGCGAGCTGGCCGAGCTCACCGGCACCCCGACGCCGGAAGGCCTGCCGCGCTCACTGGTGGACTTCACCAATCCCGACGCGGTGCTCTGGTGGCAGTCGCTGCACCGGCCCTTCGTCGAGGCGGGGGTGGCGGTGTTCAAGACCGACTTCGGCGAGGGCTGCCCCGACGGTGTGGCCACCGACGACGGCACCCCCGGCCACTACGCGCACAACCTCTACCCGCTGCGCTACAACCGCGCCGTCAGCGACGGCCTCGGCGAGGCGCTGGACCGCAACCCGCTGGTGTGGGCGCGCAGCGCATGGGCCGGGTCGCACCGCTACCCGGGCCAGTGGGGCGGCGATGCCGAGTCCACCGTCGTCGGCATGCAGGCGACGCTGCGCGGTGGGCTCAGCTACGCGATGTCGGCCCCGGGGTTCTGGAGCCACGACATCGGCGGCTTCTACGGGCCGGAGCTGACGCCGGGGCTCTACGTGCGCTGGACGCAGTTCGGGGCGCTCTCGCCGCTGATGCGCGCCCACGGGCTGCGGCCGCGCGAGCCGTACGAGTTCGGCGACGAGGCGCTTGAGATCAGCCGCCACTGGATCAAGCTCCGGTACTCGCTGCTGCCGTACCTCTGGCAGGTGGCCCACGAGTGCCAGGCCTCCGGGCTGCCCGTGATGCGCCCGATGGCGCTGGAGTTCCCCGACGACCCCGTCTGCGCGGGGCTCGACGCCCAGTACCTGCTGGGCGGCGACATCCTCGTCGCGCCGATCTTCGACGACGGCGACGCACCCGTGGAGCACACCTTCTACGTCCCCGCCGGTGGCTGGACGGACTACGTCAGCGGTGAGCGGTTCCAGGGCCCGGAGCACGTGACGCGCACCTACGGACTGGCGGAGATGCCGGTGCTCGTGCGCGACGGCGCCGTCATCCCGACCGTGGAGGTGGACGGCTCCGTCCGCAACGTCGACGACGTGCGCGCCCTGGACTGGCGGTACCGGGTCTTCGGGGACCCACAAGGCCGGACGTCCTTCGTCGACTGGCATGGGCGGACCTATAGTTGGCCTCTTAACGAAGGAGCCTGACCATGTCGACGTCTGCCGGCGCGGGTGCGTTCTCCGCCGATGCGCGGCGGGAGAAGATCAAGCGCGACGTGCAGCAGACCGGCTTCCTGTCCGTGCGCAGCCTCACCGAGCAGTTGGGCGTCTCCGACATGACGATCCGCCGCGACCTGCGCCGCCTCGAGAAGGAGGGCGTCGTGCGCATCGTGCACGGCGGAGCCAGCCTGCCGGTGGGCGCCGACTACCGCCAGCGTGGGCAGAGCGAGCCGGATGCGAAGTCGGTGATCGCGCGCTACGCGGTGGCACTCATCCCGGAGGGTGCGACGGTGCTGATGGATGCGGGCACGACGGTGGCCGCCGTCGCCGAGGTACTGCCGGAGGACTTCACCGGCTACGTGATCACGCACTCGGTGCCCGTGATCGAGGCGCTCATGGAGCGCCCGGGTATCCACGTGCACACCCTGGGCGGCGAGCTGCGGCGCGAGAGCCGCGCGATGGTGGGGCCGACGACGGTGGAGAACCTGCAGAAGGTCACCGCCCAGGTGCTGCTGCTGGGAGCGGCGGCGATCAGCGAGCAGGGGGTCTTCGTCGACAAGGACCTGGAGCGCGGCACGAAGACCGCGTTCATCGAGTCGAGTCAGCGGGTGATCCTGGTGGTGGACCACACGAAGTTCACGAAGTTCTCGCCTGTGCTGCTGGCGCCGCTGTCCGTGATCGACGAGATCGTCACCGACGCCGAGCCCCCGGCCGAGCTGCGGCGGTGCTTCGCCGATCTGGGGATCACGGTCCACGTGGTCGAGCCATAGCCCCAGCCTCGGCCTTTGCTGGTTGAACCCTAGCTCTTGATGGTTGAGTCCTTGTCTCTTGATGGTTGAGCTCCCGGCACGACGAAGGAGCTGGCGAGGGTCGAAACCATCTTCGGCGGTCGCTGGGATCTGGTTCCTGCCCAGGTCCGGGTTGGTTTCGACCACGCCGCAGGGCTGACGCCCGGCGGCGGCTCAACCAGCAACTGTTTCCGAAGGCCGAGCACCTGTTGTGTGATCCGCTTTCTCGTCCGATGGAGTCGTCGAGTGGGAA
>JAAYZP010000524.1 GCA_012514785.1 Propionibacterium sp.
AGGTAGTTCCTCGATGGCGCGCTTTGATGGTTGAGCTCGCCCGCGACGGAGGAGCTGGCGAGGGTCGAAACCATCTTCGGCGGTCGCTGGGATCTGGTTCCTGCCCAGGTCCGGGTTGGTTTCGACCTTCCCGGAGCTCCTTCCCGTCGACCATCGCGCAGCGACTTCGTCGCGGCACGAGCTCAGCGACCGCGTCGCGGGCGAGCTCAACCAACAATTGGTCGACGATGGCTAGTCCTTGGCGTACGTGACCTTGCCCCGCCACATCGTCAGTCGCACCGGGTCCGGCAGGTCGATTCCGTGGTAGGGGTTGTTGCGGCTGAGCGACGACGAGTCCGTGCGGTTCACCGTCGCCCGGGCCGTGGGATCCACGAGCACGAGGTTCGCCGGCTCGCCGACTGTCAGCGGCCGGCCCTGCTGCGCAGTGAGGCTCGCGAGCTTCGCTGGCGCATGGCTCATCCGATCCGCGACGCCCTCCCAGCCGAGGCGCTCCAGCGAGGTCTCCATCACCACCGCGAGCGCCTGCTCCAGCCCGAGCATGCCGGGGCGGGCGTCGGCGAACGCGTGGTCCTTGTCCTGCGGCGCGTGCGGCGCGTGGTCGGTGCCGACGACGTCGATCGTCCCGTCCGCCAGTGCCTCACGCACGGCCTCGATGTGCTCCGAGGTGCGCAGTGGGGGATTGACCTTGTAGACGGTGTCGTAGCCCTCCACCAGTTCGGTGCCCAGCAGCAGGTGGTGGGGCGTGACCTCGGCGGTGACGTCGATCCCGCGCGCCTTCGCCCAGCGCACCACCTCCACGCCCTCGGCGGTGGAGATGTGGCAGACGTGCACCCGCGAGCCCGTGGCTTCCGCGAGCTGCACGTCGCGGGCGATGATCGCCGACTCCGCCACCGGGGGCCAGGGCCCGAGCCCCAACCGGCCAGCGATCTCCGACTCGTGGCAGCAGGCGCCCGGGCCGGCGAGGTTGGAGTCCTGCGCGTGCTGCGCGATGACGCCGCCGAACGGCTTCACCCACTCCAGCGCGCGGCGCATCAGCTGCGCGTCCATCAGGCACACGCCGTCGTCGGAGAACATCGTCACCTTCGCCCGCGAGCGGTTCATCAGACCCAGCTCCGCGAGCGCCTTGCCTTCCAGGTTCTGCGTGATGGCGCCGATCGGCACCACCTGCGTGAGCCCTGCCGTCACGCCGAGGTCGAGGATGTGCTCGGCCTTCTCCGCGGTGTCCGTCACGGGTTGGGTGTTGGCCATCGCGCAGACTGCGGTGAAGCCGCCCTGCGCGGCCGCGGCCGCGCCGGACTCGACGGTCTCCGCGTCCTCGCGCCCGGGCTCGCGCAGGTGGGTGTGCGGGTCCACGAGACCCGGCAGCGCGATCAGCCCCTCGGCGTCGATCCGTTCCGCGCCCGGGGGCGCCTCGTCCGCGAGGACGCCGTCGTGCACGTAGAGGTCGGTCCTGGTGCCGTTCGGGAGCTGCACTCCCGCGATCACGTGGTTCATCATTCTCCTGCCAACAGGTGGTACAGCACGCTCATCCTGACCGCCACGCCGGCGGACACCTGGTTGAGCACGATCGAGCGGGGATCGTCGGCGGCGGCCGACGAGATCTCCAACCCGCGGTTCATGGGGCCGGGGTGCGCGATCATCGCGTCCGGCTTGAGCTTCTTCAGACGCGGGGCGGTCAGCCCGTAGAACGCGATGTACTCGCGCTCGCTGGGGAAGAACCCGCCCAGCATGCGCTCGCGCTGCACGCGCAGCATCATGCACACGTCGACGTCGGGGAGCACCTCGTCGAGGTCGTGCGAGACCGTGGCCGGCCAGTGCTCGACGCCGGCGGGCATCAACGTCGGGGGAGCGACGAGCACCACACGCGCGCCCAGCTTCTGTAGCAGCAGGACGTTGGAGCGCACCACCCGGGAATGCAGCAGGTCGCCGGTGATCGAGACGAGCTTGCCCTCGAGGTCCGCGCCCATCGAGTAGGCGTCCAACAGCGCCTGGGTGGGGTGCTCGTGCGTCCCGTCGCCGGCGTTGATCATGGAGGTGTTCACCCATCCGCGCGCCTGGTGCACCGAGCCGGAGCCGGCGTGCCGCATCACGATCGCATCCACGCCCATCGCGTCCAGGGTCAGCAGGGTGTCGCGCAGGGACTCGCCCTTGCTCGCGCTGGAGCCCTTCGCGGAGATGTTGATCGCGTCGGCCGAGAGCCACTTGGCGGCCAGCTCGAACGAGCTGCGGGTGCGCGTCGAATCCTCGAAGAACAGGTTGATCACGGTGCGGCCCCTGAGCGCCGGCAGCTTCTTCACCGGGCGCTGCTGGACGTCGTGCATTTCCTTCGCCAACTCCAGGACCGCCAGTGCCTCGTCCCTCGTGAGGTCGTTGATGCTGGTCAGGTGTTTCACCGGTTCTCCGATTCGATCATCACGGCATCGCGGCCGTCGAGTTCTTCGAGGGCGACGATGATGCGCTCGTGCTTCGCCGTGGGGATCTTACGCCCGACGATGTCCGCCTGGATCGGCAGTTCACGATGCCCCCGGTCCACCAGCGCCATCAGCTGGATGCGCTTCGGGCGCCCGATGTCCGCCAGCGCCAGCAGCGCGGCCTGCACCGTGCGGCCGGAGTAGAGGACGTCGTCGACGAGCACCACGACGCGGTCGTCGATCGATTCGGGCAGTTTGGAGCGCTGGGGGCGACGCGTCGGCTGCGAGCGCAGGTCGTCGCGATAGAAGGTGATGTCGAGCTCGCCGACGGGCACGTCCAGCTCCGCGGCGAGCCGGTTCGCGAGCGGCACGCCACGCGTGACGATGCCCATCAGGAGGAAGTCGCGCCCCTTGTTGAGCTCCACCAGCTCGTGTTGCATGCGGGTCAGAGCGAGGCTGACCTCCTCCGCATTCATCAGGTATGCTGCACCCATGATTCTCCTCGAGACCTTGCCCGGTTGGCCGGCAGCTCCGCAGTTCTCGGAGCTGTCCCTGATTCTGTTGATGGTCGTCGCGCCGCTAGCCGCCGTCGGCCTCACTACCGTGCTGGTCTTCGCGAGGAGCTGGGCTCGCAAAGACTGAGCTCGCCCGCTGCGCGTTCAGCGCACGCCGGGCATCGTCGACGCGTTCCGTCACGATGCGATGCACCTGCTGGCTCGCGTCGCCGCTGTCCAGCCAGGCCGTGAACCTGTCCACCAGCTCCTCGGTCATCCGCGGGGCGGGGAAGAGCCACCGCACGGCCGCGACGATGGCCGCGTAGCCGCGCTCGCCCCACGAGCCGCGCTTGGCGGAGATGTCCTCCAGCAGGGTGACGTAGCGGTCCGTGTAGTCGAACTCCTGCCCGTACTGCCAGAACCCCGCGCACACCTTACGGTGCGTCTCGTTCGGCACGTCCGGATCCTCGGTGGCGAGCTGCCAGGCGCGCTCCTTCTCCTCCGCGACGGGTAGGGCGGCGCGGGCGCCGGCGGCGTGCTCGGCGCCGGCCGAGGTGTTGTCGTGTTCCCGGTGCTCGGCCTCGACGTCGTCGGCGGTGACCTCTCCGAGGCGCGCGAGTGCGGCGACGACCGCCCACCGCATGGCGGTGTCGATCACGAGTCCCGAGGGCACCTCCTCGCCGGCGAGCCAGCCGCGGATCAACGCGACGGCCGCGGGCGTACTGGCGTTCCCGATGAGGGCGCGGGCCAGCATGACCTGCTTGTCCGACCCCGCCTCGGCCTCCTTCAGGAGCCGTGCGATCCCGGAGACCAGCGTCCGGTTCGTGCGATCGCGCAGCTCGGGCGCGGTGTACGACGTCGACGCCGCGGTGGCCTGGGCGAGCAGCGTCGAGACCGCGGCCATGTCGCGTTCGGTGGGCAGGCCGGCCAGCACCAGCTCGATGTACTCCTGGGCGGGGAGCTCGCCGTCGCGAGTCATGTCCCACAGCGCGGTCCAGGTGACGGCGCGCGCCAGCGGATCGGCGAGCGGGGTGCGCAGCGCCTCCAGGCTCTGCTCGTCGAGGCGGACCTTGGCGAAGGTCAGGTCGCCGTCGTTGACGAGGACGATCTCGTCTCGTTTCTTGCCGACGAGCGCATCGACGGCGGTGCGCTCCCCGGTGACGTCGAGCTCGATCTGCCGCTTGCGCTCGCCGCGGTTGTAGGTGCCGATCCCGAGGCGGTGCGTGCGCAGCGTCGGCCAGTCGGGGTGTGCGCTCTGCACGACCTCGAAGCGGGTGAAACGGCCGGCCTCGACGTCGAAGTCGGCGCGCAGCGTGTTGACGCCGGCGGTCTCCAGCCACTCGGCGAAGAACCAGGAGAGGTCCTTCCCAGAGGTGGCCTCCAGTTCGACGAGCAGGTCCTGCAGGACGGTGTTGCCGTAGGCGTGCTTCTTGAAGTACGCGGCCACCCCGGCGAGGAACGCCTCTTCGCCGACGAACGAGACGAGCAGCTTCAGCGCCGCCGCGCCCTTCGCGTAGGTGATGCCGTCGAAGTTCTGCTCCACCTTCTCCAGGTCCGACGAGTCGGACGCGATCGGGTGCGTGGTGGGGTACTGGTCCTGCGTGTACGCCCACGCCTTGCGCTCGTTGCTGAACGACGCCCACGGGTTGGCGTCCCCGCCGTGGCGCCGGGCGATCTCGTCGGCGGCGAAGTGGGAGGCCCACTCGGCGAACGACTCGTTCAGCCAGAGGTCGTCCCACCACTGCATCGTGACCAGGTCGCCGAACCACATGTGGGCGAGCTCGTGCAGGATCGTGTTGTCGCGGGACTCGAGCTCGCGGGCCGTCACGCGCGAGCGGAAGAGGTACTCGTCGCGGAACGTGACGCAGCCCGCGTTCTCCATGGCCCCGAAGTTGAACTCGGGCACGAAAATCTGGTCGTAGGTGCCGAACACATACGGGTGGTCGAACGCCTCCTCGAATACCTCGAAGCCGCGACGCGTGGTGGTGAGGATGCGCTCGGCGTCGAGAAACTCCTTCAGCGACTGGCGGCACGCCACGGAGGCGGGGAGCTCGCCGGCCGCGGACGGGATCGTCGAGCGCTCGACGTGGTACTCGCCGGCCACCAGCGCGGTGAGGTACGTGGGCAGGATGGGCGTCGGCTCGTGCGTCCAGCGGGCGAACCCGTCGCCCAGGGGCTCGGGCTCGGCCGCGGCGGCGTTGCTGAACACCGTCCAGTGCGCAGGCGCATCGACGGTGAGCTGCCACGTCGCTTTCTGGTCGGGCTGCTCGAAGTTGGCGTACATGCGCCGCGCGTCGGCGATCTCGAACTGCGAGTAGAGGTAGACCCTGTCGTCGGCGGGGTCGACGAAGCGGTGCAGCCCCTCGCCCGATCGGGAGTAGCGGTACACGGCCGTGACTTCGAGGAGGTGCTCGCCGTCGGTGACCTCCAGCGGGAAGCGGTAGCCGTCGAATCCGCCGACGTCGATCGGCTCGCCGTCGATCGTCGCGGCGCGGATCTCGTCCCCGATGAGGTCGACGTGCGTCACACCCTGGATGCCCCCGTAGGTGAGCCGGGTGGTGGAGAGGAACTGCCGCTCCGGATCCTCCACCCCGCGACCGGTGAGGTCGACGTGAACTTCGTATGAACGCGCGGTGACGATCGCGGAACGGGATCGTGCCTCGTCGCGGGTGATATTCGCAGTCGGCATAGTGCGGAGCCTAGTGCACGCGGGGGAGGTGGACGTGGAATAGTAGGGCCATGCGAGTGCACATAGCGACCGATCATGCGGCTTTCGAACTGAAGAACTACCTTGTGGATCGCCTGAAGGCGGCCGGCCACGAGGTGGTCGATCATGGCGCCCACGAGTACGACGCGCTGGACGACTACCCGCCGTTCGTCCTGCCCTGCGCGGAGGCTGTCGTGGCGGAGGGGACGCTCGGCATCGTGCTCGGCGGCTCCGGCAACGGCGAGCAGATGGCGGCCAACAAGGTCAAGGGTGTGCGGGCCGCGCTGGCCTACAACCCGGAGATCGCGCGGTTGACCCGCGAGCACAACGACGCCAACATCCTGTCCCTCGGCGGGCGTATGCAGTCGCTCGAGGAGGCGTGGGAGATGGTGGAGGCGTTCCTGAACACGCCGTTCAGCGGTGAGGAGCGTCATCAGCGCCGCATCGACATGCTGTCGGAGTACGAAGCCGGCCGCTGAGCCGAAAGCCAGGCCAGTCCGCCCTCGCGGGCGGACTGGCCTGGGCTCAGACGTCGGCGCCCACCGCCTGGGCGAAGCGTCGTGCCGAATCGGCCTCGTCGCGCTTCGACTGCCGCTCCAGGCAGCGCACCAGGATGGTGTGCGCGTACGCGTCCGTGGGGTTGGCCGCGATGATCTCGCGCGCGATCCGCTCCGCCTCGGGGAGGTACGCGGCCTTGAAGTTCGCCAGCGCGAGCAGTTCGAGCGCCTCGCCCCGCAGGCTCGGGAGCTCCTCGTCGGCCAGCACGGCCTTGAGTTCGACGATCGCCTCGCGGTACTTGCGCGCCTGGAAGTAGATCCTCGCGGTGAGGAACCTGCTGTAACTCGTCATCGTCTCCTCCTTCAATCACGGTGACACCCCACACAACGCCATACCCCCGGGGGTTATTCCCGATGGGGGTCCGGTAGGTTCCTGCCTATGCCAGAGGGACACGTCATCCACCGCCTCGCCCACCATCTCCGCGAGACCTTCGAGGGCAAGGAGCTCCGCATCTCCTCCCCGCAGGGGCGCTTCGCCGACGAGGCCGCCCGCCTCGACGGCGCCGAGCTGGTCGGCACCGAGGCCATCGGCAAACACCTCTTCCTCCGCTTCGACCTACCGGCGCCCGACCTCGTGCATATCCACCTCGGCCTCATCGGCCAGATGCGGCTCGAGCCCTCCGCCGAGCCTCGCGGCATCGTCCGGCTGCGCATCGACGACGGAACCACCGCCGCCGACCTTCGCGGCCCGCAGTGGTGCCGACTCGTCGACGACACGGTGCGCGACAAGGTGTTCGCCGACTCCGGCCCGGACCCCATCCGCCCCGACATGGACCCGCAGGTCGGCTACGACCGCCTGCGCCGCTCCGGCCGTTCCGTGGGCGCGCTGCTCATGGACCAAAAGATCGCCGCCGGCGTCGGCAACATCTACCGCGCCGAGGTACTTTTCCGCCGCGAGGTCAACCCTCGCGTGCCCGGCAAGGAGATCACCCGGAAGACGTGGCAGCTCATCTACGACGACCTCGCCCTGCTCATGGCCGACGGCACCCGCACGGGCAGAATCGACACGGTCCGGCCCGAACACTCCCCGGAGGCGCAGGAGCGCGCGCCACGCGAGGACCCGCACGGCGGCGAGGTGTACGTCTATCGTCGCGACGGGCAGCCCTGCCTCGTCTGCGGCACCGAGGTGAAGGCGCGCGTACTCGAGGGCCGTCACCTGTACTGGTGCCCGCGCTGCCAGCGACGCAAGCACGCGGTCTGATTCCAACACGCGAAAGACGCTTGAAAGTTCCTGTACCCCTGGGGCTAGTGTGATGGGTATGGATTGGAGCGCATACACCGCCGCTCTCTTCGACCTCGATGGCGTCATCACCCCCACCGCAGAAGTACA
>JAAYZP010000066.1 GCA_012514785.1 Propionibacterium sp.
CCGATCCACTGGCCACCCAGCTCGAGATAGCTGCCGTCCGCGAGGGTGGCGTTCTCGAGTCGACCGCCGACGCGGTCCCGTGCTTCGAGCACGACGACGCTCAGCCCGCGGCTCCGTAGGTCGTCAGCCGCGACCAGGCCAGCGAGGCCAGCACCGATGATGGCGCAGTCGAACATGTTCGATCCTCCTGTCGGCGATGTGATTAAACTTTGCTGCACTCACCCTACAAAGCGACCTGGTGGCACTGACCTCCGCCCCCGACTTGGAGCGCGAACCGGGCCGTGTGCCGCGCTGGTGGACTCGGGCGGCAGAGGCGCAACAGAGCCGCCCAGGGGAATCGAACCCCTGACCTACGCTTTACGAGAGCGTCGCTCTACCAACTGAGCTAGGGCGGCAAGCCAAGAGGAAACTATAGCGAACGTGTGCGCAACTGACGAAACCGGCCGGCCGGCAACGGGGTTCAGGTACAACGCGCACCCTCCTCGGGCAGGGTGCCGTCGGCGAGATAGCCCCCGACGATCTCCGCCACGCACGGGTTGTTGCCGGTCACGGCGCCGTGGCCCGGGCCGTCGTAGGTCAGCAGCACCGCGGGCTCCAGTTGCGCCGCCATCCGCTCCGCCTGCTCGTAGGGCGTGGCGGAGTCGCCGGTGGTGCCCACCACCAGGATCGGGTCCGCGCCCTCGGCCGTGAGCCGGTACGGCGGCGCCGGCTCTGCCGTCCACGTCTCGCACACGTAGCTGATCCCCATGTGCCGGCCCAGCATCGGGGCGCGCGCAAAACCGTCCTCCGCCAGCTCGGGGACGACGTCGACGCCGAGGTCGGGCCAGTCGACGCAGTGCATCGCCGGGAACGCGTAGGCGAGCGTGTCGTAGGCCCCGCCCCCGCGGCCGTTGAGCTGGTCGGCCGCGTTCAGCAGCGTCGCGCCCTCGCCGCGCATCGCCTCCTGGATGGTCATCGCGAGCGCGCGGTAGACGCTCTCGTCGCCGTAGAGGAACATCGCGATGCCGGTGGCCGCGTGGGTCTGGGTGAGCATCCGGTCGCCCACGGCGAGCGGGCTGGCGTCGAGGCTGCCGATCCAGTCGCTGATCTCCTGCTGGAGGTCCGCCGACGGCTGGCCGGTCAGCACGCACACGTCCTGCTCCTCGCACCAGTCGGCCCAGTTCGCGAAGGCGCGCTCGAAACCCTCGATCTGGTAGATGGAGTCCTCGTCGGTGATCTCGACGGCGCCGTCGAGCACCAGCCGGCCCGAGGTGTCGGGGAAGAGCTCGGCGTACATCGCGCCGATGTAGGTGCCGTACGAGACGCCGAAGAAGTTGAATTCGTCGGCGCCCAGCAGGTGCCGCAGCAGGTCCATGTCGCGGGCCACCTCCACCGAGGAGATGTGGTCGAGCAGCTCGCCGGAGCTGTCGCGGCACTGCTGGGCGAAGTCGCGGAAGCCGTCCTGGAGCGCCTGGTCCTCGGCGTCGTCGTCGGGGGTGGCGTCGAGGTCCATGAGCGCGTCGGTCTGCTCCAGGGTGCCGCAGACGACGTGGGTGGAGGCGCCGGTGCCGCGGGGGTCCCAGCCGACGATGTCGAAACCCGGCCAGTGGTCGGCCGGGAACGACGCCGCGAAATCGGAGCCGCCCGCCCCCGGACCACCGGGGTTCACGAAGAGCGGGCCGTTGGTGGCGTCGGCGCTGGGGTTCATCAGGAGCGCGAGCTCGACGGCGGCCCGGGACGGGTCCTCCCAGTCGAGGGGGGCGAGCACCCTCGCACAGAGGAACGTCTCCCCACAAGCTTTCCAGTCGACGCCCTGTTCGGCGTACGCGCGCAGGTCCGCGAGCGGTTCGGCGAACTCCACCTGGGGCTCGCCGGCGGGCTCGTGGGCGAGCTGGCGGTCGGGATTCAGCGTCTCGTCGACGTCGAACCGGTCGATGTCCGACAGCGGCCGCGCCAGCTCGCCGGGGAGCCGTTCGCCGTCGGCGACCTCCCGGGGCCCCTCGCTGGTTGGGGCGACGGTCGGCTCCTGGTCGGGGGGTGCTCCCCCGCCGACCATGCCGAACAGGAACAACGAGGCGACCAGCGCTACGCACAGAAAGCCGATGACGATCTGGGTCAGCCGCAAGCCTCTATCCATGCCGCAACCTTAGTCGCCGATGGGAACTAGTCGTTGCGCGCGGCCTTCGACTCCTCGCGGGCTCCGCGGATCGCGCCGTCGATGCTCCAACCGCCGCCGCCGAACGCCACGAGGATGAGCGCCACGGCCGCCGTCAGCAGCGTGCGGTCGCCGAGGAACCCCTCCATGTTGTCCATGAAGATGCTGAAGGCGCCCCACCGGATCGTCGCCAAGGACGCGATCGAGATGGCCAGCAGCAGCACGCCGACGATGCGGACGCCCAGGCCGATGACAAGGAGGAAGGCACTGGCGATCAGCACCGACCCGAGGATCCAGGCCGTGATCCGCGGCTCGGGGATGACCGTGGTGGCGAGGAAGGCCTCGCTCGCGTCGATGTCCTGCAGCACCTGGAAGCCCAGCACCCCGATGAGTGCGGCGGTGATCAGGCGGAGGACGAAGAGGGAGAAGGCGCCGAAGAAGCGGTCGCTCTGGCGCTTGACGGGTTTGGTGATGACGCGCACGTCGTTGGCGTCCGAGCCGGGGACCACGCCGAGGCGTGCGTCGCGGGCGTCGCGCTGCTCCTGGAGGCGAGCGAGGCGCTCCTCCTCCGCGGCCTGCTCGCGTTCCAGCGGCGACTGGTCGATGACGCGGGTCTCGTCCCCCGAGGGCAGGTCCTGCCGGTAGAGGCCGCCCATCGCCGCGGCAGGTGCGGCCCCGACTGCGGCGTGCTCGACGGTCGCGTCCGGGTCCTCCTCGGGCGCGGCCTGCTGTTCGGCTTCGACCGCAGGGGCGTCGTCGGCCGTCGGCGCGAACTCGGGCGCCGTCTCGTCGACGGCTGCTGCATGCTGCGTGGTGGCGTCCGGATCGTCCTCGACGACAGGATCGGCGTCGGGCTCGTACTCGACGACAGGATCGGCGTCGGGCTCGTGATCGACGACCGGGTCCGGCGCCGGCTCCCAGTCCGGCTCAGCGGCGCGTTCGGGCGCCGGGCCGGGCTCGTCGTATACCTCGGGCTCCCGCTCCTCCGCGAAGTCCGGCTCGGGTTCCAGCTCGGGCTCGGGTGCCGGCGGCTGGTAGTCCATAGCGGCGGCGGGCGTGGGGACGGGAACGGCCTGTTCCTCCGAGTAGTCATCCCACTCGGAGGGCGTGACCTCGACACCGTAGTCGGTGTCGGCGTCCCATTCCTCGCGGGGAGTCCCCTCCTTGACCCAGTCGTTGGAGTCGTTGGTCGACATGCAGACCTCGCTAGCTAGACAATCTTCCATCCATTGTCGCAGCACGGCGGGCCGTGACGGGCTGGGACACGCGCGGAATCAGGCGGTCGAGACCCCTACCAGCAGCGACTCGAACGCCATCAGCGGCGAGACGTTGCCCTCCAGTTTCGTGCGGGTGTCGAGGATCAGGTCGATCGCGCGCACGGTCTGTTCCGGGGTCTTCGCGCGGGCCAGCGGCTCGATGACGTCGATGACGTCGGCGTTGATCGGCGGCGTGCCGGGCGCGGTCTGCAGGGCCAGCACGTCGCGGTAGAAGGACGTGAGCTCGGTGAGCGTGTAGTCCAGCGAGTCGCGCACCATGCGCTTGTGGCGGGTCTTCTGCTCGTCCTCGAGCTCGCGGATCACCGCCTGCGCGTGGCGGGGCTTGGTGCCGCGGCCGCCAACACCCAGCGACTCCTGCAGAGTCGCCATCTCCTTCGCATCGAGTCCGGCGCAGATCTCGTCGGCGGCGGCGGTGGCAGCGTCGACGATGTTCTTCGCGGCCACGAGGCAGTCGGTCAGCGAGCGCAGCTTCCCGGGCAGCGTCAGGATCTCGCCCCGCCGGATGCGCACGTCCTCCGAGCGGCCCATCGCCCGGGCCCGCCCGACGTGGCCCTGGGCTGCGCGCGCCGCGTGGGCCGCGAGCGCCGGCGGGATACCGTCGCGCTCCACCAGCAGCTGCGCGACGGCCGCGTCGCTGGGCGTCGCCAGCTTCGTGACGCGGCAGCGGGAGCGGACGGTGACGATGACGTCGTCGGGGCTCGGCGCGCACAGCAGCCAGACGGTGCGGGGCGCGGGCTCCTCGAGCCCCTTGAGCAGCGCGTCGGCGCCGCGCTCGGTGACGCGATCCGCGTCCTCGACGACGACGATCTGGTAGCGGCCCTGCACCGGCGCGATGCTCGCGCGGCTGACGAGGTCGCGAACCTCCTTCACGCCGATGGAGAGCTGCTCGGTGCGCAGCAGGGTGACGTCGGGGTGGGCCCCGCTCAGCGCGGTGCGGCACTGCTCGCAGGCACCGCAGCCGCCGGTGGGGCACTGCAGCGCCGCGGCGAAGGCGCGGGCCGCGTTGGACCGTCCGCTGCCGGGCGGCCCGACGAACAGCCAGGCGTGTGTCATCGCGTGCCGCTCCCCGTCGACGGCGCGCCGCAGGGCCTCGATCACCCGTTCCTGACCGATCAGTTCACCGAAGACGTCCGCCATGGCTTCATCCTGCCAGTCGCGCGTCGACGGCCGCAGCGACGGCGTCGGCGATCGCGCGTCGGCTGTCGCGGGCGTGCAGCACGAGGTACTCCTCGGGACGCTCGGCGGCGAGGTCGAGGAAGTGCTGTCGCGCTCGACGGTGCAGCGCCACGCCCGCCGATTCGAGCCGGTCGCGCACCTTCAGCCGCTCGACGGCGACGGCGGGGTCGGCGTCGAGCAGGATGGTCAGGTGGGGGCGCAGGCCGCCGACGGCCCACCAGGCGATCTCGCCCACCTCGGCGATGTCCAGCGCCCGCCCGGCCCCCTGGTAGGCGATCATCGAATCGACGTAGCGGTCGGAGACCACCACCTCGCCGCGCTCCAGCGCCGGCCGGATGAGTTCGTGGACGTGTTGGGCCTTGTCGGCCGCGTACATGAGGGCCTCCGCGCGGGAGTCGACGTCCCCGCTGTCGGGATCCAGGATGAGGCGACGCAGCTCGGCGCCGATGGCGGTGCCGCCGGGCTGGCGGGTGACGACGTGCGGGACGCCGCGCGCGGAGAGGTGCTGGGTGAGTCTGCGCACCTGGGTGGACTTGCCGACGGAGTCGCCGCCCTCGAACACGACGAACAGGCCGCTCACTTCAGCTTCTTCCTCATCTTCTTCAACGACTTGCGCACCCGCGCGACGCGGTCGGGCCACTCCTCGATGAAGCGGCTGCGGGAACGGCCGACGTTCCACTTGGCGTTCTCCATGTCGCGCCCGAGCTCGAACGCCTCCTGTGCGGTGAGGCCCACCAGCTCGATGTCGTCGGGTACGGCCACGGAGGTGCGCAGGTCCTCCAGGATCTGCGTGAGCTCCTTGCGGGCCTTGCGCAGCGGCTTGTGGAACAGCGGCGCCAGGATGGCGCTGGCGGCGTCGAGCTGCTCGGCGGAGCGCAGCGCCGCAGCCCAGGCGTCGTCGCTGCTGTGCTGGTCGAGCGCGCGGCAGCGGTCGAAGAGGATGAGCAGCGCCTGTTCGACGCGGCCGAACAGCACCGTGCGCGCGTCGTCGCTGCCGAGGTCGCCGAGCTTCGGCGCCCGGACCACGCCGACGAGGGAGTCCACCACGCGCAGCAGGATCGGCTCGCGGTCGTCCTCGTCCGCGGACGGCAGCGACTTCACGTCGTTCTCGAACGCCTCGCGCCAGCTCGGCTCCAACACCGGGGACAGCCCACGCAGGTCGCGCAGGACCCCGTTCAGCTCCTCGCGGGTGAGCCGCGGCTCGTCGCTCAGCTCGCTCAGGAGCAGGCGGTGGAGGTGCATCAGGAAGATCTCGGAGACGAACTCCTCCAGCGTCATGTCCTCGTGGATGCCCGAGGGTTCGCGGAAGCTGGTGAGCCCGGTGGCGGGCGGCCCGATGCGCTGCTGCAGGGTCGGGAGGCGCTCTAGGGGCGCGGCGTCGATGGCGGCCATGGCCGAGTGGATGAAGTCGCGCTGGTAGCCGTCGAGCGGGACCAGCGGCTGCATCGCGATCTCGCGGGTGGTGGAGCGCACCTCGCCGTCGCGGATGATGGTGACCACGTCGTCGCGGATCTCGACGACGTCGCCCCCGCTGCCCCGCAGGGTGTACTCGTGGCGGTCGCATTCCATGGTGGCGAACGGCGCGATCGGGGCCTGGCGGAGGAACAGTTGCAGCCGGCGCCGCACGTCCTCCGGGAGGTCGCCGGAGTCGTCGAGGTCGTAGGTGCTCTCGTTCGGCAGGCCGGGCCAGGTGGGTGAGGCCACGTACCATTCGCCCTCGCCGTCGCGGCGGCGGTGCGCGACGGTGATGCCCGCGCGCAGGAGCCGGCATTCCTCGGAGTCGAGCACCGTCACGTCGATCTGGTAACTGCCCGCAGGGTGCGCGACGATGCGCTCGATCCCGACGGTCTCGGAGATCAGCGGGGGTGGCCCCGCGTCCACCGGGACGCGGAACCACATCGCCTGCTGCTGCGCCTGCAACGCCCTACTGCTTCCGTGCCGCGGGTTTCCGCTTCGCGGGCGCCTTCTTGGCCGGGGCCCGCTTGGGGGCCGGGCCCTTGGCGCGCTTCTCCGCCAGCAGTTCGAACGCCCGCGTCTTGGTGATGCTCGTCGGGTCCTCGCCCCGGGGGACGGTGACGTTGGTCTCGCCGTCGGTGATGTAGGGGCCGTAGCGGCCCTTCTTCAGCACCACGGGCTTGCCGTTGTTCGGGTCCTCCCCGAACTCGAGCAGGGGTGCGGCGGCGGCGCGTCCGCGCTGCTTCGGCTTGGAGTAAATTTCCTCCGCCTGCTCCAGCGTAATCGAGAAGAGCTCCTCCTCGTCCGTGAGCG
This sequence comes from Propionibacterium sp., assembly GCA_012514785.1. Classification (GTDB taxonomy): domain Bacteria; phylum Actinomycetota; class Actinomycetes; order Propionibacteriales; family Propionibacteriaceae; genus Arachnia. The sequence goes on from JAAYZP010000066.1 coordinate 6,856, forward strand.
AGCGGGAGTCCGTGCCCTTCTTCAGGTACGGGCCGTAGCGGCCGTTCTGCGCCGTGATCTCGACGTCGTCGCTGACACCCACCACCCGCGGGAGGCTCAGGAGGCGCAGCGCGGTCTCCAGGTCGATCGTGTCCAGGCTCATCGACTTGAACAGCGACGCGGTGCGCGGTTTCGCGGACTTGGGCGCGTCCTCCGGGAGCACCTGGGTCACGTAGGGCCCGAACCGGCCGTTCTTGGCGACGATCATGAGGCCCGTCTCCTCCTCGACACCCAGCTCACGCTCCTCACCCATCGGCTGGCTGAGGAACTCCTCGGCCAGTTCGACCGTCAGCTGGTCGGGCGCGAGGTCGTCGGGCACGTTGGCGCGGCGCCCGTCGTCGGCCTCGACGTAGGTGCCGTAGCGGCCGACGCGCACGTCGATACCCGAATCCTTCAGCGGGAAGGTCGAGAGGGCGCGCGCGTCGATGTCGCCGAGTTCGCCGACGAGCGTCTCGAGGCCTTGGTGCGTCTTGCCGTCGGGGCCGAAGTAGAAGTCGCCCAGCACCTGCAGTCGCTCAGCCTTGCCGGAGGCGATCTCGTCGAGTGCCTCCTCGAGCTGGGCGGTGAACGCGTAGTCCACGAGCTCCGAGAAGTGCTCCTCCAGGAGGCGGGTCACGGCGAACGCGAGCCAGGTGGGCACCAGCGCGGAGCCCTTCTTGAAGACGTAGTCGCGGGCCGTGATGGTGCGGATGATCGACGCGTACGTCGACGGCCGCCCGATCTCCAGCTCCTCGAGCTTCGCCACCAGCGACGGCTCGGTGTAGCGCGCCGGCGGGCGGGTCTCGTGCCCGCTGGCCGCCACCGCGTGGACGGCGACGGCGTCGCCCTCGTCCAGCTGCGGGAGGCGGGCCTGCGAATCGTCGCTGGCGCCGCCCTCGTCGACGCCGGCGACGTAGGCGCGCAGGAAGCCGTGGAACTTGATGGTGCGGCCCGACGCCACGAGGCCCATCTCGCGGCCCTCGTGGGTCGCGAGGAACCGCAGCGAGACCTGCTCGCCGATCGCGTCGGCCATCTGCGAGGCGATCGTGCGCATCCAGATGAGCTGGTAGAGGCGGTACTGGTCGCCGTGGAGGCCGGCCTGGTCCGGGTGCCGGAACGTTTCGCCGGCCGGGCGGATGGCTTCGTGCGCCTCCTGGGCGTTCTTGACCTTCGACGCGTAGACGCGCGGCTTCGGTGAGAGGTACTTCTCCCCGAACAGGTCCTTCACCTGCGCCCTGGCCGACTGCACGGCCGAGGCGGCCAGCGTGACAGAGTCGGTACGCATGTAGGTGATGTAGCCCTGCTCGTAGAGGTCCTGGGCGACGCTCATCGTGCGCTGCGACGTGAAGCCCAGCTTGCGTCCGGCCTCCTGCTGCAGCGTCGTCGTCCGGAAGGGCTCGTAGGGGCGGCGGGTGTAGGGCTTCGCCTCCACGCTCTCGACGGCGATGTTGGCCGCCCGCAGCGCCTCGGCAACCTGCTTGGCGCCGGCCTCGTCGAGGACCAGCAGCGCGTCGTCCTTCGCCTGCCCGCGGTCATCGAAGTCGCGCCCCGTGGCGATCTTCTTGCCCTCGACGGTGGTGAGCCTTGCCGGGAACAGCCGTGGCTCGACGTCCTCGCCGGCGTCGAGGGTCAGGTCGAGGTCCCAGTAGGAGGCGGGGATGAACGCGATCCGCTCGCGCTCGCGGTCGACGATGAGCCTCGTCGCCACCGACTGCACGCGCCCCGCGGAGAGCCGCGGCATGACCTTCTTCCAGAGCACCGGGGAGACCTCGTAGCCGTAGAGGCGGTCGAGGATGCGGCGGGTCTCCTGCGCGTCGACGAGGTCCACGTCGAGTTCGCGCGGGTTCTCCACGGCGTCGAGGATGGCCTGCTTGGTGATCTCGTGGAACACCATGCGCTTGACCGGCACCTTCGGCTTCAGCTCCTCCAGGAGGTGCCACGCGATGGCCTCGCCCTCGCGGTCACCATCCGTGGCCAATAGGAGTTCGTCGACGTCCTTCAGCTGGGCCTTGAGCTCGCGGATCGTGGCCTTCTTATCCGCCCCCACCACGTAGATCGGCGCGAATCCCTCGTCGACGTTGACTCCGGTGCGCGCCCATTTCTCGCCCTTGTACTTGGCGGGGACGTCCGCGGCGGACGTCGGCAGGTCGCGGACGTGGCCGCGACTGGACGTGACGACATAGTCCTTGCCGAGGAAGCCAGCGATCTTGCTGGCTTTCGTCGGGGACTCGACGATCACGAGGCGTTGTGGGGTCATTACTACTTCCTAGCTGAGTGCACGATCGATTCGACAATACCGAATGGCCGCAATCCGGAGCATATGCTCACGCCGGCCCGACGGTCGGCGTCGCGTCCAGGATCAGGTACTGCTCCTCGAACACCTGACGTAGCTTAGGCGTGACTTCGAGCGCCAACGCCGCGGGGTCCTTGTCGAGGAGCTGCGCCACGGCGCTGATCACCTGGGAGACGGTGAGGTCGCCGTCGAGTGCGCCGAGGATGGCGGCCATCACGGTGTCCACCTTCATCCCGCGCCGCAGCCCCGTCGCCTGCCGCAGGACGATGTGTTCGGGATCGGTGGCGCCGGGCTGCCCGAACGTCTCCTGGGTCACGTCGTCGAGGCGCGGGCGGGCGGCGAGTAGGTCCTCGAGCGGCAGGGTCGCGGCGTCCACCGCACCGCGGTGCCGGGCGAAGACCTCGCCGAGGGGCTGCTGGACCTGGTAGG
>JAAYZP010000525.1 GCA_012514785.1 Propionibacterium sp.
ACCGGGATCGAGTGGTCGATCGCGAACACGCTGAGGCTGCCGGCTGTTCGTGATCGACCACTCGATTGCGGTTTCTCCGTTTTCAGGGGTGCAGGATGCGTCTGGCGGTCGTCTACGAACACTTCCCACTGGAGAGGTACTTCGCACCAGCTCAGCACCGTCCGCCGGGGCGAGGCTCAGTAGAAGCGGCGTTGGTCGTTCAGGAAGCGGATCTCCGCCCGGATCGTCACCGGGCCCCGGTCGCCGTCGACGACGCCCGCATAGAACCCGCGGTCCCTCAGGAGACGTTGCAGCGACCGCACCGTCATCGGCCCGAACACCCCATCGACGAGACCGCCGTAGTAGCCGCGCGACTTCAGCCAGTTCTGGATGTTGCGCGTCAGCGAGGAGTGCCGGTAGCCGATGTCGGCCATCAGCTTCACCCAGGCGTTGTGCGACGCGGCGGTGTGCGAGCTGGTCACCGGCAGGGCCACCGCGGGCCAGACGCCGCTACCGCCGCCGCCGCTCAGCGGGCGGGTGGTGCCCGGTGTGACCCCGTGGTTGCGCAGCCAGGTGTGCGGGTTGACGAACCTCTGCGAGGTCAGCGATCCGGTGAAGATGCCGAGGTGGAGGTGGATGGCGGTGGAGTTGCCTGTGGTGCCCATCACGCCGATCTGCTGACCGGCGGAGACGCTCTGGCCGACTCCCACCTGCGTGCTCGCGAGATGGCCGTAGTACGACCAGATGCCGAGCCCCGAGTGCTGGATCACGATGCCGATGCCCGTGTGGTGGGGCAGCGCGTTCCACTGCGCCCGGCGCACCACGCCGGCGCCGATGGAGTAGATGGGGCGGCCGGTCTGGCCGGGGGAGGGAGGGCCGTAGTCGGTGCCGGCGTGCGTGGGGCGGGCGGAGGTGCGGAAGCCGGAGGTGAAGCGTGCGCCCACCTCCACCGGGGAGCTGATGGAGGCTGCGTGGGCCTGCTGTGAGGCGAGGATGCCGGTGCCGCCGGCGACGGCGAGACCTGCGAGGGAAGCGATCTTTAGTAGGGAGCGGCGGCCGAGTGCGTCGTCGAACATGGAAGGTCCTCTCGGGATGTGACGGTGGGGTGCGGCGGAGCCGGACCGGGGGCCCGGGACGCGATCGTAACACCCGCACCGTTCACCGCTTCGACGCTCGACGCCCGCCCGGCAAGCTGTCCGCGGTGACTATTCCCGGGCGCATGTCCGGCGTGACAACGCCGGGTGAACGACGACGGATCCCCCGTTCACCCGGGGTTCACCAACCCGTCCAGAAACCGTCATCTCGCTCCGCCAGCATGACGCGAGTAGTCCCCGGTGCGGGGAGAACGGCTCGGTCGAGGAGAACTGGATGCGTCATCTTTTCAGGACATCGGGTGCGGTGCTGGTCGCGCTCGCCATGGTTGCGGGGTTCTTCAGCCCGGCCAGCGCAGCCGAGGCGCCTCCGCCGCTGTTCGTGAGCGAGATCGCCGCCGACCACCCCGGCGTCGACAACTTCGAGTACTTCGAGCTCACCAACACCACCGACCAGGACATCCCGCTGACAGGCATCGGCGTCGCCTACACCTACGTCGACAGCGCCGACACCGACCGCGACGTGCCCCTGACCGTGACCACGCTCGAAGACGCCCCGGCCACGGTGCCGGCGGGAGCCTCCGTCGTCGTCTGGCTGCAGTATGCGGGCGGCAACGTGAACTCCTTCGAGCACACCGAGGCCGACTTCCGCGCGCAATGGGGCGACGCCGCCTCCACCTACACCGTCCTGAAGGCCACCGGGCAGAACGGCATGGCCAACGGCGGCGACCGCGGCATCCGGCTGACCGCCCCCGGCGGGGAGGCCATCTGGTCGCACTACCCTGCCGGCTCTGTCAGCACCACCACGACGGCGCACTTCCGGGCCACCACGGCCACGGCGTCGCAGCCCCACGTGGCCGAGCTGTCCGCGCCCTCGCCCGGCGCGGTCGACCCGCTCCAGCTGGCCGATGAGGCCCCCGCCCCGGAGACGAACGTCCTGCCGATCTTCATCAGCGAGATCGCGCCGGACCACCCGGGCTCGGACGAGTTCGAGTTCTTCGAGATCACCAACGTCTCCGATGGTGCCGTCGACGTCGCGGACTACGACTTCACCTACACGTTCGCCGACACCCACGAGGGCGGCAACCCGCTCACCGTCGACGACGCCACCCTCGCGCCCGGCGAGACCGCCGTCGTGTGGCTGCAGTACACCGCCAACAACATCGACTCGTTCGCCCGCAGCGACGAGGACTTCCGAACCCAGTGGGGCGATGCCGCCTCCACCTACGCCCTGCTGAAGGCCACCGGCCAGAGCGGCATGGCCAACGGCGGCAACCGCGGCATCCGCATCACGGACGCGGGGGGCGCCATGAACTGGTCCTTCTACCCGACCGGCTCCGTCTCCTCGACGACGACCGCCCACTTCGCGCACACCGGGGAGGCCCGGTCGCAGGGGCTCGTGGGCGAGCTCAGCGCGCCCTCACCGGGGGCCGTCGACCCGGTCCAGATCGGCGCGGAGGCGCCGGTGGAGCCCGTCGAGCCCGCGGATCCGGCCGACGCGCCGGACGTGTTCGTCAGCGAGATCGGCCCCGACAACGTCAGCCATGACGAGTTCGAGTTCTTCGAGATCACCAACGCCTCCGACAGCGACGTCGACCTCACCGATTACCAGCTCGCCTACATCTACGCCGACACCGACGACGTCGCCCGCGACGTCTCGCTGACCCTCGAACTCGCCGACGACGAGACCTCCGTCGTCGTGCCGGCGGGCGGGGCAGTGGCCCTGTGGCTGAAGTACGTCTCGCCCAACATCGACTCCTTCGCCCGCACCGACGCCGACTTCCGCGCCATGTGGGGCGCCGCCGACGACGAGTACCCGATCGTGGGCGTCACCGGCCAGAGGGGCATGGCCAACGGCGGCGACCGCGGCGTGCGCATCACCGCCCCGGACGGCTCCATGACCTGGTCCTACTACCCGCCGGGCTCCGTCTCCCCGACGACCACCGTCCACTTCCGGCACACCGCGCACTCGCCGTCGCAGGACCTCGTCGAGTCGATGTCCGCCCCGACGCCGGGCCGCGTCGACGACGCCCAGCTCGACACGGCGCTCGTGCCGCCCGTGGTCGAGCCCGAGCCGACCCCGGAGCCCGACCCGGTCCCGGATCCGGACCCGACGCTGGAGACGGCCGCGCTGCAGATCACCGAGGTCCTGCCGGACACGAGCAACGTCGGAGGTGCCGACGCCTACGAGTTCATCGAGGTCTACAACGCCACCGACCGCCCGGTCGACTTCGGCGATTACAAGATCAACTACCTCTACCCGGCCGCGGACCTGAGCGTGCCGACGTCGACGCGCTGGCCCTCGCAGCCCGAGGCGCCGGTCATCGAGCCCGGCCGCACGCTGGTGCTCTGGATCAAGAACTCCGCCAACCAGCACCTCACCTACACCGACTTCAACACCAAGTGGGGCACCGCGCTGGAGGGTGACGTCGAGCTCGTCGAGATCCACAGCGGCGGCATGGCCAACGCCGGCCTCCGCGGCGTCGACGTCATCACCAACACGGGCGTGACGATCAGCCGCGTCTACTACAACGTCACCGGCGACGACACCCTGCCCGACCAGGGCATCCACTACGCCGTCGGCGACGAGGACCCCGCACTCAGCGAGATCCTCGAGATCGCGCCGGCCACCCCGGGCATCGTCGGCGTGGGCACGCAGGTGCCCGACGGCCTCATGGTGGTCACGGACGACCCCGTCGCGCCCACCATCGTCGACGTCACCGCCGCGGAGGCCCAGCCGGGCGCCGACTTCGGCATCCACCACCGCATCACCGACGACCGGATCGTGCGCACCGCGGCCCTCGAGCTGCGCAACGACGTCGACGGCGGCACCGACACGCACAACCTCGACCGCTCCCCGGACGACACCTACACGTGGACCGTCCCGGCGGCCGACCTCACGGGCAAGCGCTGGTACGAGTACCGCGTCACCGCCACCGACGGCACCAACCCCGTCGCCACCGACTGGGTGCGCGTGCCCGTCGCCGGCGCCAACACCGATCCTGCGCGCATCCACCACGACGACATGGTGGCGGGCACCGCGCCGATCGTCGTCGGCACCGAGGCCGACGCCGCCGACGCGACGCTGAGCATCGACGGCCGCGACGTCACCGACCAGCTCGTCCCCGCCCTCGAGGGCAAGCCGGTGTTCGTGTTCGAGGCCACCGGGGTTAACGACTACTTCCGCAACGGCGTGCTCGTCGGCGACGAGATCGTCGGCATCTTCGAGCGCTTCACGCCGGACTGGACGACGCTGTCGTTCCCCGTGGACGAGGGCCACCTCACCCTGGGCGAGGAGTTCACGATCAGCGTCTGGGCCGGCACGAAGGCTGCCCCGGAGATCGACCTCGACGAGAACAACGACGACTTCGAGATCCGCAACCTGCGCCTCGTGCTGCCCGACGGCCGCACGCTGCGCCATGCGGACTTCGTCGACGCGGGCACCATCCTGAGGATGGGCGACTCCGTCGGCAAGCTCGACTACTACGACGCCGTCTTCGGCGTGCCCGCCGACGCGTTCGGCGCGCTGCGCCACGACTGGGACACCACCGTCGTGGCCGACGGGCCGCACGAGATCGTCGCCACGAACGGCGACGCGAGCGCGACGAGCACGATCGTCGTCGACAACACGGCGCCGAGCATCGCACTCACGCCGCCCGACGGCCTCGCCCAGAAGGGCGCGTTCGCGCTGGACGCGGACGTCGCGGATGCCGGCTCCGGCGTGGCGACGGTGGAGGCCTGGCTCGGCAGCGAGCGCATCGCCCTGCCGTACGAGACCTCCAGCGTGGAGCTCGACGCCGGCGACCACACCTTCCGGGTGGTGGCCACCGACGCGCTGGGCAACTCCGCCATCGAGACCTCGGTGTTCATCACCGCCGCCGAGCAGCCCGGCATCGAGATCCTCTCGCCCGCCGACGGCGCGGCAATCATCGCCGGCGACGAGCTCACCGCGCGGGTCA
>JAAYZP010000526.1 GCA_012514785.1 Propionibacterium sp.
CGCTGCGCCGAGGGGCAACCCACAACTTGTCCGACCCCCACGGGGACTTGACCCCGGGGTGCGGGGTTGACTACGCGATTCTAGATCTGATTGCGCGCGTCACGCGTGCAACCTGGCTTGCGGCACACAGCTCATCACACTTCTCGGCTGGGGGCAGCGATCAGGATCGTTCGATGCTGTGGCCGGATCGGGTGACCGCCGCGATGAGGTCCTCGGAGAGGAACGCAGTCGCAACGGCTACCTGGTCCGGGTCGCCGACCCCCTCCTCCGCCCGGCCGGCCATCATGGAACCCAGTGCTTGAGGGCCGGCCGCGAAGTGCTCGGACAGATGGGCGAGGGCTTCGGTGGTCACGACGCGGCTGAGGTCATGGTCCAGAAGCTTGAGCAATGCTTCGAGTATTTCCTCGGTCTCGGTTGCACGCAGGATGCGATAGATGTCATGGGCATCCTTGTCGTTCAGCCGGTTGGGTTCGCTGATGCGCTCGGCAATCTTGTGGAGCTTCGCGACAAGCAGTGCCGCGGTTCCCGCCACCTTGGCAGTCATCCGTCGCGAGTCGGCGGAGTCCAGCGCCGCAATCTCGATCTCTGAGTAGTCGACGACGCAGGCCTCCAGTCCGTGGGCTTTGCGTGCGGCGCCCTTGCCGTGTGGCGCGATCCTCGCCGATCGACGGCCGCCGCCCGCGGAGAGTTGCTCGGGCACCATCAGATCGACAGGGATCCCGTCGGGGCTTACCCATGCACCGGGTTGGCCCGAGGGGTTGAATCCGGCTCGTCGCATGGCTTCCTCGAGGAGCGGGAGGTCCCGCAGCAGACGGGGATCAATCGTGACGTCGCTGTCCTTCGTAGCTTCAGCCAGGGCAACATCGATTCCTCCCGTGCGCAGATAGACGGCCTGAGCGCCAATGACCACCACAGCCTCGCGCTGCTCCTCGAGCGCTTCGAGAGCATCGAGGAGTGCAGACCGTGAGCGAACGAGGAGATCGTCGGGGCTACCGCCAGATGTGTTCATTGGCCTTCATCCAATCCATGAGCGCTTCGGCTTCACTGGGCGCGCGGCCGGGTCCCGTGAGGAGGTCCGCAGCAACTTGTGCCGGCGCCGCGACCACCATTCCATCATCACGCTGTCTCGCTCCCGCGAGTAGCGCGGGATACGCCGGAACGGCGAGGAGGACGTTGGCGCCGGTCTCCGTCGCGCGCAGTCCCCAGCGGGTGGCGATGGTTTCCGGGTTGTTGGCGAACGCCATGAGAGAACGAGCTGGGGCATATGGAGGTGCCCAGGTTGCTGCGGCGATGGTGCCGGTCACTGCGTAATCGTCGGTGTCGGCTTCTACGACTCGACTGGTGAGATTCTCCAGACCGCGGGGTGCGATCCAGCGCGTGACGGTGTTTGTACGCAAGAACTGGTAGTCATCGCTCCAGCGACGCAGGAGTGCAGACCAGTCCGACACGCATATGAGACCCTGCTCATTCCGGGTCACCAGCGATTCGGACTCGAGAAATCCGATGACGCGATACATCGAACCGGTTGAGGCTTGTGAGGCCTTGATCAGTTGTCGGACCCGCCATGGACCGGGATGGTCGACCAACGTCCTCACCACCTGGGCCGCTGGAGCCCCCTTGAGGGTCTCTCGGGGGCGGCCGGGTCCTCGCCAAGGGTCATGATCCGCGCCCCGATCTGCGACAAACAAAGCTGGCTGGCCGGCGCGGATATGAAGATTGCCGGTAGCGTCCGCATAGGAGAGCCCTGAATTGACCAAGCGGTTTCGAACCGTAGGGGACAGGTACCTGGCGGCGACCAGGGCAACCTGCGACTGATCCTCGTCGAGGTCAGGGGCCAACTGATCCTTTAGGCGCGGAATGTCTCGGGGCTCGACCAACCGCTTCGCCTTGACGACGATGTTCACCGTTCTGTCGCCTGGCGCTCGCAGCTTGATGAGGGCATCAGCGCTTCTGGGGCGTTCGCCGCATGGAGTATCCGCCGAGACGATCCATCCATCGGGCAATCGCTCCCGGAGCATCGACACCAAGCTAGAGACGAGCTCGCTTCTTGATTGGGGGGCATCGGTTGGCGATTCTCTCATGTTCAGAGAATAGCAATGTTCCGCGCCCGACGGAACAGCCGGTATGGCTGAACGTTGGTGCTAGCCTCGTGCTTTCATGACGGCTGGGCTGTGACGGCGGGTTGAGACAGCGAAAGTGCCCCTGGCTTGGGATGATGTGACTTGCGACAG
>JAAYZP010000527.1 GCA_012514785.1 Propionibacterium sp.
CGCGTGCGGATCGCGTTGACCTTCGCGGACTGATGGTCGCGCCAGAACGGCTCCTCGGTCCGGCCCAGGTGGTCGCCTGCGGCGTCGCTCGCGGGGTGGTCGGTCACCGGTGCGGTGAAGACGACGTCGAGGCCCGCCGCCTCTGCGCCGCGCTGGATCTCCTCGCGCCAGTCGGTGTGGATCTCTCCGGTAAGGTAGACAGTGAATGTCATGGCTCGGTGCCCCTTCGTCAGTGGTCGGATGGTTCTGCCACCCACCCTAATAGCCCGGGACATGCCGCCCCCTCGATCACCCCGTCCGCGCCCTCTGACCCTGTCGATGTAAAGCACCCTTGACGTATAGCGAGCTTCACGTATAGTTTGCTTTACGTAAAGCTCGCTATACGTCACTCAGGAGGAATAATGACCAACAAGAAGGCATCCCACAGCCGCTTGGGCCGCGCCTGGTTCGGCGGCTCCACCCGCACCCTGGTGCTGCTTTCCATCACGGCCGGCGTACTCCTCGGGAACGGACTAGCCGCGCTCATACTGTTGGCGCACGAACCAACGCACGCCGGCGCAACGTACTTCTTCTCCATCCTGGCCGGGATACCGTTCTTCACCTTGATCGCCTGGACGCTCCTCGTCGACACCAACACGCTGTGGGGCGCGAAGGACCCCCAGGAAGATTCCATCGAACGGGCATGGGGCAAGGAGGCGGGCTACCAAGCTTTCCTCGCCATGATCACCGTGTGCATCGCCGCCACCCTCGTGTTCACCTTCACGGAGATCGTAATCGCCACGACGACAGTCCTGTGGGCCGTGATCCTGCTCGGCGGCGGCGTGTACGGGATCCACTACTACCGCCTCAAGCAGGGTGAATCCTGATGGAGAACTCCGTCCCCGAGCACCGGAAACGGCTGGGCCTCTCCCAGGAACGGCTCGCCGAGGCGCTCGGCGTGACCAGACAAACCGTCATCTCCATCGAGAAGGGCCGCTTCGACCCCTCGCTGCCGTTGGCCTTCCGCCTGGCCCGGGTGTTCGGCTGCCGCATCGAGGACCTCTTCACACCCGACGACGTCGCCGAAGACCACTCGTGACCCGGCCACGTCGACATCTCCTCGGACCCGTCAACAGCTACCTGCGCGCTGCGTGGGTCACTGTTCCCCAAGTGCGCTTCCCGCTCCGGGAGCGATCACGTCGAGCCCCGCAGACTTCGCGGCCTCGCCGAGCCTGTGGCCATACGTGAGGACGGCTTCAACATCAAGACGCATCGCCGCCTCAAGATGCAGGGCGTCGAGGGTGCGCAAATATGGCATCGGCAGGAATCCTGCGGATCGATACGTGGCCCTGTCCAGCGCCGCGAGCGAGACGCCGTCGAGGATCGCGGTAACCTTCGACTGATCGCGCCCCTCCCTCACTGCCATACGACGCAACTCAGTCTCGAGCAGATCGCTGGAGACGAGCTTGGCCGGCTTCCGGTCAAGCCAGTCCGCCAGCGCCTGGGTCTCGGGCTGCGCGACCAGGAGCGCCCCAAGCGCAGACGTGTCGACGTAGACGAGCGGAACGTCGTTCACATCCGGTCCTCCCGCAACTCGTCAAGGATCCGGGCCATCGGGCGGTCACCCTCGGACGGTTGAGGCTTCAGCGCCCCCCAGCCACCGACACGCTTGGCTGGCCGGGCGATGGGCAAGGTGGGAGCCGGGGCGTCGAGGGGAACGATGCGACCGACAGGGACCCCGCGGTTGGTCAACACGAAGGAATGCCCTTCACTCACCTCACGAAGCACGCGCCCGGACTCGTTGCGCAGCTCGCGCTGCGAAAGGGTCTCGGGCTGCGACTCACCCATGCTCATCACAGAAGCGTAGCACCCGCGCTACACATGGAACCGAAACTGGACCCGCGCTCCGGGACGGCGCGCACTCAGAGCCCTGGACGCAGGTCCTTGAAGTAGCGAGCAACCGGCCACCTGACGAATCCGCCACGCTCGTACAGGGACCGCGCGGGTGCATGCCCGGAGTCGTCCCCGGTCTCAACCATCATCATCCGCATGCCTGCACGACGGGCACGCCTGTCGGCACATTCCAGCAAGGCCTTGGCGACGCCCTCCCCCTGCCTCGCAGGTTCGACGGCAATCACATAGACCTCGCCCATCGAGTCCTCAGGATGGAGCCGCGTGCATACCCACCCCACGGGCGAACCGTCGATCATGGCGACGTCGACGTTCTCGGGCTCACCATCCAGCACGGCCGCCACGTCGCTGCGCTGCCGAGCCTCCCAACCATCCGGGTAGAAAGCGTCATACACAAACCCAGGCACGTCAGATTTCAGCCGTGGAAACACCGGCGCCCACGCGCGGATCGCCAAGTCCAGCATCTGGCCCCGCAGCCGGGGGTCGTAGGCAACCACGTCAACGTCTCGATTACTCATTGCGCCTCGAGCGCCTCTTGGGCAAGCACCACCATCGGGCGCTACCGCCACGCCTCGGCCCCCCTCCCCCGTCGCGTGCCTCAACGGCCCGATCGAACACGTCGGGGGCAAGCTTCACCGGACTTCGCACCAGGTCATGCTGCGCCAACCGGTCAGCGATCTCGGCCCGAACGATCCGCATCCCGGTCCACTTATTCACCGCGCGACGGATGCGTTCGCCCTTCTGTGTGACGCTCACACCCCAGTCCTCGCTGACCTCGGCGAGTCCCGTTCCGACCAGGATCGAACACGCGGCCTCGACACGCTCCCTGGCGGGAATGTCCGCCTCCAGCAGGTCCCAACCGGACAGCAGAGCGCTCAGGCTGATTGGCCGACCTGATCGGCGCAGCAACGTCAAGACAGTGGCGGCATCGTCGATCACACGCCTCATCATATGTGTGCTGTTTCCGCGGCCCCAGCGCTTGGCCGACATCGCCCCGGGCAGTATACGAGGCACGGCCCCTTCAATCTCGGGATTACGTGGGAGTGCCGTCGAAGGGTTGCGAAGGCGACTCACCTTCCTGGTGA
>JAAYZP010000067.1 GCA_012514785.1 Propionibacterium sp.
CGTGGGCTGCAACAACACCTGCACCTTCTGCATCGTGCCGCAGCTGCGCGGCAAGGAGACCGACCGCCGCCCCGGCGACATCCTCGCCGAGGTGCGGATGCTCGTCGACCAGGGCGTGCAGGAGATCACGCTGCTCGGCCAGAACGTCAACGCCTACGGGGTGGAGTTCGGCGACCGCGGCGCGTTCGCCAAACTGCTGCGCGCCTGCGGCGAGGTGGACGGGCTGGAACGCGTGCGCTTCACCTCCCCGCACCCGAAGGACTTCACCGACGACGTCATCGCGGCCATGGCGGAGACGCCCAATGTGATGCCCAGCCTGCACATGCCGCTGCAGTCCGGCTCCGACGCCATCCTGAAGTCGATGCGACGCTCGTACCGCAGCGAGCGGTTCCTCGGCATCCTTGGCCGGGTGCGCGAGGCGATGCCGGAGGCCGCGATCACCACCGACATCATCGTCGGCTTCCCCGGCGAGACGGAGGCGGACTTCCTGGAGACGATGCGTGTCGTCGAGGAGTCACGCTTCTCGGCCGCGTTCACGTTCCAGTACTCGATCCGGCCCGGCACCCCGGCCGCGACGATGCCGGACCAGATCCCCAAGCCGGTGGTGCAGGAGCGCTACGAGCGCCTGGTGGAGCTCGTCGACCGCGTCGCCTGGGACGAGAACAAGCGGCTCGAGGGCACCGAGGTGGAGGTCATGTTCGCCACCGGTGAGGGGCGCAAGGACGCCGAGACCAACCGGATGAGCGGGCGGGCGAAGGACAACCGACTCGTGCACGTCGCCGTCGGGGAGGACCCGGCGTCGCGGCCTCGGCCCGGCGACATCGGCACGGCGACGATCACCTACGCCGCACCGCACCACCTGAACTCCGACGAGGTCGTCCGCGACCTGCGCCGCACCCGCGGCGGCGACGCCTGGGAGCAGAGAAGCACCGAGCCCCGACGCGTGGGCGTGGGGCTCGGCATGCCGACGCTGCCGTCGGCGGGTCGGTGACTACTTCTTGTCGGTAGCGAGCTTGTCGACCTGGTCCTTGGCGAAGTCCTGCGCCTTGTCGACCTGGTCCTTGTACTTGTCCCCGGTCTTCTCGTCGACGAAATCGCCGGCCTTGTCGATGCCGGACTTGATGTTCTCGGCGTTCTCGGCAACCTTGTCACCGATATTGTCGAACAATCCCATGACTGTCTCCCTCCACTGGACGAATAGGACGACATGAGTGTGACAGGCCATACGCCGCCGGCACAACCGGTGATCGTCCTCGTCGGTCCCACAGCCAGCGGCAAGTCGTCGCTGGCGGTGGAACTCGCCGTCGAACTGCGCCGAACCGGTCGGCCGGCCGAGATCGTCAACGCCGACTCCATGCTCGTCTACCGGGGCATGGACATCGGCACCGCCAAGCCCGGCCCGGCGGAGCGACGCGGGGTGCCGCACCACCTGATCGACATCCTCGACGTCACCGAACAGGCCACCGTGGCCGACTTCCAGCGGCTGGCGCGGGCCGCGATCGCCGACATCCGGGAGCGGGGCGGCGTGCCGATCGTCGTGGGCGGCTCGGCGCTGTACAGCCGCGCCGTCGTCGACGTGTTCGAGTTCCCCGGCTCGGACGCGCAGGTGCGCGCCCGTTGGGAGGCGGAGCTGGAGCGGCTCGGCCCGCACGCGCTGCACGAGGAGCTGCGACGACGCGCCCCGGCGTCGGCGGCGAAGATCGAGCCCGGCAACGGCCGGCGGATCGTGCGCGCGCTGGAGATCGACGAGCTCACCGGCGGACACCAGCCCGACCTGCCGGAATGGACCTACGCGCTGGAGGACGTCCACCAGTTCGGCCTGGACGTGGAGCGCGCCGTGCTGGACGAG
>JAAYZP010000528.1 GCA_012514785.1 Propionibacterium sp.
CCGCCGTCGCCCGCGAGGTTCACGGTGTAGGTCGCCGTATCGGACGCGCACGTCGCCGCACTGAAGCAAGCGCCGCCTCCTTCGAGGTAGAAGAAGACCTTCCCGGGATCGCCGTTGCGCACCCAGTAGTGGAACGGCGATCCGTCGCTGCACTTGCACGACGCCGGCGCCAGTACCTTGCGCCACCCTCCCGCGGCTGCTTCATCGGTCTCCGGGGCTGAGCCGTCCGATCTGACGGAGGTCTCGCTTCTGGAGCCGGCGTCGGCCGATGTGGCGGACTCCGGGTCGTCGTCGCCTGAACAGGCGGCCACCATCACCAGCGCGGCGACGAGCGCCACCGACCAAACCCGAATCCTCGTAGAACGATGCATGCAGTTGTCCCCTTTCGGTGACAACTGTGCCATGGACAAGCGAATGCATGGGGTGATCGAGGCGGCGTTAGGTTGACGGCAGCAGCAGTAGCGAAAGGAACTCTCTGGGGTGACGGGACCACAGCTGGGCAGAGAAGCGATCATCGAGGCCGCCACGGCCTTGTTCGCCGAGCGCGGCGTCGACGGAGTGTCGCTCGGCGACATCCACCGCGCCAGCGGCCACCGCAACCGGTCGGCCACCGCTTACCACTTCGGCGGCAAGGAAGACCTGGTGAAGGAGTTGATCACCCAGGTGGTGGAGGCCCACGACGCCGTTCGGCTCGAGAGGATAAGAGCTCTCTACGACGACGGCGGTCGGCCCGCGCTGAGGACGCTGGTGACGGCCAGCCTGTCACCGCTCCTCGACGACATGACCGAGCGGCCCCTCCGCCTGAGGTTGCGCATGTTCGCCAACGTCATCGCCGATGAGCGCTACATGGGTTTGACGCAGGACCTCATGAAGGAGCTTCCCGGCTTGAGCCTGAGCACCACGCGCATCCTGGAGCACCTCGATGCCGTACCGGCAGAGCTCCGCCAGGAACGCATCGTGCTCGCCACCTCGTTCGGCCTACGCACCGTCGCCGACCAGGCGCGGCTCATGGACAGCAGGGAGCCGACCCGCGCCCCGCTGGATCTCGAGACGTTCGGCGCCCAACTGCCTCTGCTGCTCGAAGCGCTCCTGCTGGCTCCTGCCGTGTGAGTCGAGCGTCCGAGACCCGGTCCTGGACGACCCACAACGACGAAGGGCCCCGATCCGCTCATCTCGAGCGGATCGAAGCCCTTCTCGAACTCAGGCGCTGGGTAGCTGGGCCACGATGTTGCTACCGTCGTAGACGACCTCCGCGCCGGCGCGAGTGCTCGAGGAATCGTGCCAGACCGGAGCGAGAGCCGAGTCGGTGGGCTTCACCAGGATCCGGTAGGCGCCTGGCGGAACCTCAACTGAGAAGGTGCCGTCGACCCGCGTGACGGTGGAGTGGTCGGGAGCGTACTTCGAGGTGTCCGAATAGACGAGGACGGAGGCGCCGCCGACCGTGCGGCCGTTGCCGATGACCACCCCCGTGATCGTGTACGCCTGGCCCATCATGATCTCGATCGAGACGGTTTCTCCGGTTCCTGGGATGTCAACGGTGGTCGCCTCCGCTCGGGTCAGTCCTCCG
>JAAYZP010000529.1 GCA_012514785.1 Propionibacterium sp.
ACACCGTCGAACTCGATGTCGTAGAGCTCACGCACCTTCCCGGCGTATCGCTGGGGCAATCCGAGGTCTAGAAACTGGCTCACGGCTCCATCGTAGGTGGGGTAACGTCGCGAACGTGGACTTTCACGACATCCCTGACGGAAGGCTGCGGGTGACCGCGGTCCAGCGCGACCACGCGGCCTCGATCCTGCGCGAGGCCGTGGCGGACGGGCGGCTCTCGGTGGAGGAGCTGAACGCCCGCCTCGGCACGGCGCTGAACGCCCACGCGCGGGAGGACCTCTACCGCATCCTCGACGACCTCATCCCCGCGGCCGAGCTGCACGCCACCGTGGCGCTCAACGTACCGATGGGCGACGGGCCCGGCATGAGCTGGGAGAACCCGCTGCTCATCCGCTCCAACTGGGCCGGCCACACGCGGGAGGGCGAGTGGGACCTGCCGCCGTTCATCGAGATCATCGGCACCGGCTGGGGCTCGGTGAAGCTCGACTGCACCCTGGCCCGGCCGCTGATGAAGGTGATCGACGTGGTCATCACGGGCAACCCGGGCATGAACATCATCGTCCCCGATGGCTGGGGCGTGGACGTGCAGCAGCTCAACGTGAGCGGCCAGTCCGGCACGATCAACTCGCGGGTGCCCACGCGTCCCACCGGCGGTATGCCCCGCATGATCCTGCGCGGCAGCACCACGATGCCCGTCCACGTGCGCAACCCCAGCCGCCGCCAGCAGCGCGCCCTGGCGCGGCGACAGCAGCAGGCCATCACCGCGGGACCGTGACCGTTTTCGGGGGTTTCAATGCACTTCGGGGGCCCAAAAGGGGTCGGAAGTGCGTTCAGACCCCCGAAAACGGTCGCGCAGGAGCGCCGAGAGCTGCGGCACCAGCAGATGAATCGTATTCGAGGTGAAGCGCAGCACCGTCCAGCCGGCGAGGACCAGCAGATTCTGCTTCTCCCTGTCCCGGTCGAAGCTCGCACGATCCTTGTGGAACTCGAAACCGTCGATCTCGATGGCGATCTTCATCCCGGGGAACGCGATGTCGATGAAGAAGCGCTTGCCCTGCAAATGCACCTCGTAGTTTCCCACCCAGCGCGAGATCCTCGCCTTGTCGAGCCTGACGTGCGCGTCTCGCTCGAGCGGCGACCACGGCTTCTGCCGTGATTGCTGCAGGAGTCGACGAACGGACCTGCTCCCACGCCACCTCGGCAGCGCGCCCAGCGCCGTCCACATCTCCTCGAGCGACGCAGCCCCGCGCCGAAGCGCCTCGTCGATGGCGGTTCCACCTGCACTCCGAGCCAGTTGCAGCACCGAGAGGTTGGGCTCGGCGATCTTCATCGTCGTCTCCATCCGGTAGAAGTCGGGATCCACGACGGACGAGGACGTGTGTATCCACGGCGCTGGCTGTTTCCGCTTGGACGCCACTCCCCAGAGGTCGATGGTGCTGACGTCCAAGTCCTGCCACCACACGAGCTTCGCGGCCGCGGCGCCACACACCACGGCATCGGGGGCCCAGAGGTGCGCGGCCAGCATCCGCAGCTCCCAGCCGTCCTCGATACTCTTGTGCGCGTAGATCCCGGGCAGCGGCGACCACACCTCCCCGCGCCGCCGCAGGGCACGGAGCGCGTTGGCCTCGTGGGGGACGTCTCGAACAGCAATAACGGGGGAATCAGCGAAGAATCTCATACCTCCGTGATGGGCGCGAGCGCCCCGGAATGTGCAGCGAATCGCGAATCTGTGGAAAACTTCGTCAGTCTTTTGTGCGGTGGATGGTGTCCGGGGTGCCGATCCAGGCCACAGCGCCGGCGAGGAGGATGAGCCCGCTGATCAGGAACGCCGGCGCGTAACCCCACGAGTCGACGATCAGGCCCGCCAGCATCGGCCCGATGATAGACCCGACGTCGGTGACCATCTGCGTGGAGGCGATCACCTTGCCGGCCGAGCGCTCGTTGCCGACGACGTCCGCCACCACGGCCTGCGCCGCGGGGTTGAACATGCCGGTGCCCATGCCGGCCAGCAGGCACAGCAGGAACACCGCGAAGTAGCCGCTCGAGATGCCGAGGACCACCGTGAACACCCCGGCGATGGTGGCGCCCCACATGATCATGGGCTTGCGCCCACCGCGGTCGGCGAACCGCGAGCTGAACGGCAACGCGGCCGCGTTGCCGACGGCGAACACCGCCATCGCCGCACCGGCCACCCACGCTTCCTCGCTGACCGCGTACGTCACGAACAGCGGGAGCACGGAGACGCGCACGCCGAAGTTGGACCAACCGTGCGCGAACAGGCCCACCAGGTTGGACTTGTAGGCGCGGTCGTCGAGCGCCTCCTTCAGCGTCATCGGCGGCAACGTCGTACCGGCCCCTGCCCGTCCGGGCGACGTCGACGGCATGAGCACGCCCATCACCACGGCCGCGATCAGCAGCGCAGCCGCATAGCTGAGGAACGGCACCATGATCCCGAACTCCGCGAGCACACCGCCGGCGACCGGGCCCACCATGTTGCCGATCAGGAACATCGCCCCGTAGAGCGCCGAGATCCGCCCTCGCATGTGCCTGGGGGAGATCTTGATCAGCAGTCCCATGGCCGCGACGGTGAACATCACCGAGCCCACCCCGCCCGCCGAGCGGAAGATGAGCAGCTGCCAGTAGTTCTGCGCGAAGGCGGTCAGCGCCGTCGACACCGACACCACCAGGACGCCCGCGATGTAGATCGGCTTCTCCCCGATCCTCGACACCAGCGACCCCGCCGGCGACGCCCACAGCAGCCGGAACACCGCGAAGGCGCTCACCACCACCGTCGTCGCCGTGACCTCGGCATCCGGGAATACCTCCGCGGCCATGTCCTGCGCGAACAACGGCAGCACCGGCGCGATCAGACCGAAGCCCATGGCGATGACGAAGGCCGCGGCGATCAACACCCACACGCTCGACGGCATCTTCTCTTCGGTCACGGGGCTCATTGTCCCACCTCCCCCAAACCCTCCCCGCCCAGGCCGATTCCCCCGCGCGAGGGAGGTGCGACGGCAGCCGCCCGGCTAGCATCGCCGGTATGGTCACCCGCGCACTGCCTCCTGCCTGGCTCCGCAACGACGCCCTCACCGCCGCGATCCTCGCGGTGCTGGGCGCGGGCATGGTCGGGCTGCTCAGCGCCGCGGGATTGGAGATGTTCGAGTTCCCGCTGTGGCGGCAGATGCTCGGCGCATCCCTCCTGGCGGTGCCGCTGGTGTGGCGCAGGCGCTACCCGATCACGGCGGCCCTGGGTACCACCGCGCTGTACATCGTGCTGCCCTACACGTTGGGCATCGACCTGTACGCGTCGCAGGTGGTGCTGTTCCTGGCCTTTTACTCCATCGGCGCATGGTCGGCGCAGCGTGGCTGGGCCCTCATCGTGCGGATCACCATCAGCGCCGTCATGGCGGTGTGGCTGGTCTCCTCGATGTTCGGGGGCTTCGGC
>JAAYZP010000530.1 GCA_012514785.1 Propionibacterium sp.
ACGCGGGCGAAGCCGATGACGATGTTCATCGCCCAGCCGGCCTGCACTTCCAGGAAGTCCTGGTGGTCGACGATCTCGGCGATCACCTCGCGCACGTCGTAACCCTTGTTGCTCTGCACCGGGATGATCTCGCGGAGCTTCGGGTTGGCCTCCACCACGTCGTCGGGGTCGACGATCGGCGGGTCCTCCGTGTTGTTCTGCGGCAGGAAGCTGAGCAGCTTCTGCGCGATGAGGATGGCCTGTTCGTCGTCATCGGCAACGAAGTGCACGACGCCGGAGCGGCCCATGTGCGCGTCCGCGCCGCCGAGCTCGTCCTGCGTCACTTCCTCGCCGGTGACCTGCTTGATCACGCCCGGGCCCGTGATGAACATGTGGGCCTTGCGGGTCTGGATGATGAAGTCGGTCAGCGCCGGGGAGTAGGCCGCGCCACCGGCGCACGGGCCGGCGATGATCGAGATCTGCGGGACGGCGCCCGAGAGCTTGACGTTGGCGTAGAAGACCTTGCCGTAGCCGGAGAGGGAGTCAATGCCCTCCTGGACGCGGGCGCCGCTGGAGTCGTTGATGAAGACGAACGGGGTGCCGGTCGTCAGCGACGCGTCGAGGGTCTCGGTGACCTTGATGGAGTGGGCCTCGCCCGCGGAGCCGCCCATGACGCTGAAGTCCTGGCTGGCGATGTGCACCGGGCGGCCGAACACCGTGCCGGAGCCGGTGACGACACCGTCGGCGGGCATGTCGGCCTTGTCCATGCCGAACGTGGTGGTGCGGTTGCGCCTAAATGCGCCGACCTCGTGGAAGGAGCCCTCGTCGAGGAGGGTGTGGAGGCGCTCGCGAGCGGTCATCTTGCCCCGGTCGCGCTGCTTCTGCAGTCTCGCTTCACCGCCGCCCAACTCGACGTGGGCGCGGCGCTCGTTCAGTTGGTCGAGGCGCTCGGCCATCGTGTACTCGTGAACCATTTGCTGCTCCTTAGGCGGGCTCGACCGTGACGCTGTGCTCGCGTCCGGCCAACTTGACGTTGTAGGAAACGGGGGCGGTGATGCCCTGCGCGGGGCCGGAGCTCTTGGCCGCCTCGGCGGCCTGCTGCGCGACGGACTTACCGACGGACTTGGGGCCTTCGCCGCGGGTGCTGAGGAACTTCGCCGCCACGTTGGGGAACATCGCGTTGGTGAGGACGTCCTCCTCGGTGCCGTTGAAGCCTTCGAGCTTCCGGGCCTCCTCGGTCAGGTGCTCCCACTCGGGCTCCATCAGGTCGGCGGGCCGGACCGTGATCTGGTCCTTCTTGGCCTGCGCCTTCGCGAGCTCGATCACCTCGGGGTTGCGCTCGCCCAGGCACTCGCCGTAGTAGCCGAGCATGAGGTCGGCGAACTCGCCGGTCATCACCTTGTAGCGGCCCATCAGGACGTTGAACACGGCCTGCGTGCCCACGATCTGCGACGAGGGGGTCACCAGGGGCGGGTGGCCGGCGTCGGCCTTCACCTTCGGCACCTCGGCCATGACCTCGTCGATGCGGTCGCCCGCGCCCTGGGCCTTGAGCTGCGACTCCATGTTGGAGAGCATGCCGCCAGGGATCTGCGAGGCGAAGATGTTGGTGTCGACCAGCGTCTTGGACTCGAACTCCTTGTACTTCGGGCGGACGCCCGCGAAGTGGTCGCGGATGCGCAGGAGGCGCTCCATGTCGAGGTCGGTCTCGTACCCCGTGCCCTCGAGCATCTCGACGAGCGACTCGGTGGGGTTGTGCCCGGGGCCGAGCGACATCGACGAGATCGCCGTGTCGACGACGTCCGCGCCGGCCTCGATGGCCTTCATCAACGAGACGAGCGTCACCCCGGTGGTGGAGTGGCAGTGGACGTTCACCGGCACGTCGCCGTAGGTGTCCTTGATGCCCTTGACGATGTCGTAGGCGGGCTGCGGCTGCAGCAGGGCGGCCATGTCCTTCAGCGCGATGGATTCGGCGCCCATGTCGAGCAGCTGGCCGGCCATCTGGATGTAGCCGTCGACGGTGTGGACGGGGGAAATGGTGTAGCAGATGGTGCCCTGCGCATGCTTGCCGGCGTCGCGCACGGCCTGCATGGCCCGGGCCATGTTGCGGGGGTCGTTCAGCGCGTCGAACACGCGGAAGACGTCCATGCCGTTCTCGGCGGACTTCTCCACGAACTTGTCGACGACGTAGTCCTCGTAGTGACGGTAGCCCAGTAGGTTCTGACCTCGCAGCAGCATCTGCAGCCGCGAGTTGGGCATCAGCTTGCGGAACGTCCTCAGACGCTCCCAGGGATCTTCGTTCAGGAATCGGATGGCGGAGTCATACGTCGCTCCACCCCAACATTCGACCGACCAGTAACCAGCGTTGTCGATGTCTTCGCATGCATCGACCATGTCCTCCATGGCCATGCGGGTCGCCATCAAACTCTGGTGCGCGTCACGGAGTACAAGCTCGGTGACGCCAATCTTTCGCGCACTCATGTCTCAATCCAAGCATGTTGGTTCGACCGAATTGTCAAGACCCCCCTGAATAGTCTAGGAACCTCGAGTGGTAAGGTCGGACCATATTGGCAAATGCCGGACGGCTGCGACGGAGCGCCCCTGAAGCACCTGCAAGTTGTGCGGGGATGCTGCCGCACATGTCTCCCCTGGTCAGCGGGTGGCGTCGACGATCGGCTCCAGGTCGGCGCGGAGGTCGTCGGGGACCGCCCCGTACGTCTCCCAGTCGCCCTCGTCCATGACGTACTCGCCGTCGTACCAGAAGATCCGGCTCCCGCCGAGGTCGTCGACCACCGCAATCCGCATCAGGGGCTCACCCAGCCCGCCGTCGACGAGGTCGCGCTCGACGCCGATCAGTCGCTCCACCACGTCCCCCGGCACCTCGACGGTGGACCCCTCCGCCATGTATGCGGCGTCGCAGGCGTAGCCGCCGACGAGTCGGTCGTCGTCCGCCGCGACGAGGCTCGGCCCGAGCTTGCAGGCTTCCTCCCCCAGCGGCCCTTGGCCCTCGCCTATGGCCGCCCGCTGCTCGGCCCACGAGCGTGTGAGCTCGTCGAGGAGTTCGCCGGCACCGGTGCGCTGCTGCGGGTCGTCGTCGGACCCGGTGCGCACGACGTAGCAGCCGTGGCCCTCGCCCTGGACCGGCACGACGGTGCCATCGGCGTACTCGTAGAGCACGGTGTAGACCATCCCGAACTCCATCGTGCACATCGCGTCGGGCGCGAGTGGGAGCAGTTCGTTGAAGGTCCCGATCGCCGCGGCGACGAGGTGCTCGTCCACCAGCGGCTCCTGCGGGAACACGATCGGTTGCTCGCCAGCCTGCGCCGTGTCGCACAGCCAGACGCGCGCGGGCTCCTCCGGCAGCTCGTCGACGGCCACCCACGCCTCCGCGGGGATCGGGTCCGGGCCGGAGGCGAACGCGCACATCTCCTCGTGCGTGGCGTCCGGCCACGCGACGGGTGCGGGCGACGTCGGGGCGGGTTCCGCGGGCACGATCGGCTCGCCGGTGCGCCCCATCAGCGAGACGCCCAGAGGGACGGCCACCGCGGCCACCACAGCCACCGCGACGGCGCTGCCGGCCGCGCGACGGCGTCGGCGCTTCGTGCGCACCGCGTCGGCCCAGCCGTGGGTGGACGGCTCTTCGGGGACTTCGCGTAGGAAGTCATCACGCAATTCGTTCATGGCGGTCCTCCTCGTCGGACAGGTGGTGCGACCGGCGCAGGGCTGCGCAGCCGCGGGAGGTGTGTGCCTTGACGGTGCCGGACGCGATGCCCAGGATGCGGGCCACCTCGTCGACGCTGCGGTCCTCAAAGAACCGCAGCACGAGCACGGCGCGCTGCATCCGCGGCAACGTGAGCAGGGCCCGCCGCAGGTCGATGTTCGAGGGGCTGGGCTCCGAGGCCCGATCGGGTAGCTCCTCGGTGGGGTGCTCGTCGTTCCAGCGGCGACGCCACCAGGAGCAGTGCACGCGATACATCGTCGTGCGGACGTAGGCCTCGAACTGCTGGTCGCTGGCCAGTCCGTCGTAGCGGTCGTAGACGCGCGCGAGCGCCGTCTGCACGAGATCCTCCGCCTTGTGCGCGTCCCCGGTCAGGAACCAGGCGGACTGCCACAGGGCTCCGGCCTTCGCGGCCACGAACCCATCAAACCCCAGTCGATCCATCTCCGTCACACCTCCACTGGTTACGACCGCGATGCCCGCCCGTTCGGTTGACAGCCACGGCGAAACTGCAACTCAGCACCACTTCCGGCAACAACCGACGAGTCCGTCGCCGCCGGATTATCATGTCAAAGAGGCAGTCCGAAAGCCCGGGGGAGACCGGAAAGGCCGCCGCGCACGGGGACGCGCACGGCTGGACTCGCCGCGACCTGGTGCCAGGTCCCGGCTCGGCGGCGGAGGTCGATTGCTTCCGCCGCCCGCTCGGTTGCCGCCGACTGACGCCCGATCCGGCTAGAGTTCTTCCTCGTTCAGGAGGACCGATGAAGATAGACCTGCCCCAGCACCCCATCACCTGGCTCTTCGTGGGCGACAGCATTACGCACGGCTGGAGACACACCGACGGCGCGCGCAGCTACGTCGAGCACGTCAACGAGACGCTGCGCCACGAGACCGGGCGCGCCCGCGACGTGCTCGTCAACACTGGGGTCTCCGGCGCCCGCGTCGGCGACCTGCTGGAGGGCTTCGACTTCTACGCCGCCCGTTTCCGCCCCGACGTGGTGTTCGTGCTGCTCGGCACCAACGACTCCACGGACGGGCTCGACGGGCTCGCGGAGTACAGCCGAGGCCTCACGGAGATCGTCGACCGCTTTGTCGACGGCGGCGCGCAGGTGGTGCTGCAGGTGCCGCCGCCGCTGAGGGAGGCACCCTCGAGGCGCGAGCACGTCGCCGAGTATCGCGACGTCGTGCGCGAGCTCGCCCGGTCGCGCGGACTGCTGCTCGTGGACCACGACCGCGACTGGACCGACGCGCCCCCGGCGGGCGGCGTCGACGCGCTGCTGAACGACGACATCCACCCCAACGCGGCCGGGCACCGTCGCATGGCGGACGCCGTGCTGGCCGCGCTCGGGATCAGCTGAGCAGGGCCTCGATCTCGGCCACCCCGAACATCTTCGCGGTCTCCCGCGCCGTGGGTGTGCCGGCGTCCGGGTCGGCCCCGGCCTCGATGAGGTGGCGGGCGGATGCAACGTCCTTCTTGAACACGGCGCAGGTCAGCGCGCGCTGCCCGCGTTCGTTCTCGGCCTCCAGGTCCGCTCCGCTGGCGATGAGCATCGCGACGGTGTCCGGGGCGTCGTGGTAGGCGGCCAGGATGAGGAAGGTGTCGCCGTTGGCGTTGCGCATGTCGACCGGGGCGCCGGCCTCGATGTAGGCGGCGAGTCGTGCGGTCTCGCCCTCGCGGGCGAGATCGAAGAGCTGGTTGGCCAGTTCGATGAGTTCGTCGGACATGGCCGTCAGCCTAGTTCACGGCGTTCGACGGCACGGGGTTAGCCGAAGAGGCGGCTGAAGAAGCTCTGCTTCGGCTCGTTCGCGTGCCCCTGGCAGCGCTGGGACTTCGCGACCCCCTTCAGCGCCGACTCGATGTGGTTGCCGCAGCCGGCCCAGGTGGGCTTACCGCACTTCCTGCAGGTGACCTTGTGACACATGTTCATTCTCCTTCGGTGGGGTGGTGATAAGTTCGTCGGCCCCCGGGCCCAGCGCGGCGCGCAGGGTGAGCATGCCGCCGGACAGATTGGCTGAGTCGAGGCCCGACTGGGCCAGTTGACGATGGGCGAGGTAGGAGCGCACGCCCGACTGGCAGAGGACCGCGACGGCGCGCCCCGCGGCAGCGGAGCGCACCTCGTCGAGGCGGCCGCGGAGTTCGGTGTGCGGGATGTTGAGCGCACCGGGCAGGTGGCCGGTGGCGAATTCGTCGCGGCCCCGCACGTCGAGCACGAGGCGGTGGGCGAGCACGTCGTCGACGTCGTCGGCGTGCCAGAGGCGCAGGGTGCCGTCGAGCACGTTGGCGGCCATCAT
>JAAYZP010000531.1 GCA_012514785.1 Propionibacterium sp.
ACCGGTGACAAGTGCCGGCCTCGCCCGGCCCGAGGCGCCCCCGGCAGCGCTCGCAGCGCTGCTCGGGCACGTGCGCGATCTCGTCGACCCCCAACGACGACTTGCCCTCCAATTCCAGCACGGCCTCCGGGCACGTGCGCACGCACTCGCCGCAGGCGACGCAGGCGGCCGGGTCGAAGGACAGGGTGCCGTCCGCGAAACTGAGCGCGTCGGTGGGGCAGATCCGCACGCAGCCCTGGCAGCCGGTGCAGCCCTCCTCCGCCACGAGCCGGGGGAGCGGCGGATCGGTGGCCACGGACAGCAGGAGCTCACGCGGGGTATCCCCGGCCGGCACGGCCTGCGGAGGATCGTCGGGTTCGGTATCGACGGCGGTGCGCAGCCCGAACATCGCCCGGCGGCTCATCGTCGACGCGGTGCTCCGGTGCGCGTCCTTGCGCCGACGGCGCCGCCTGCGTCCGGCGGGCTCGGTGGCCTCGGTGACGCGGACCGATGCCTCGTCGCCGACGACGACGCGCGCCCGCTCGACGAGCTCGCCCACCCTCGCGCCGGCCGCGACCGGGCACCCGGCGCAGTCGCCACGCAGCAGCTCGACCGGCCCACCGGCGATCGCCCCGGCCGCGACGGTCTCGGGGTGCAGCGTGGCCAGGCACGGCACGTCGGTCCAGTCGCCGTCGGGCTCCGCGCCCAGGTCTCTGGCCGCCCGGCAGCGGATCGTGTGCCCGCCTCCGGCGATCCTCGCTGCCGGCGCGGACGGCTCGGGGCCCACGCCGTCGATCGCGCCGACCGGGCAGACGGGCACGCAGAGCCCGCAGCCGATGCAGGCCTCCGGGTCCACCGTCGCGGCGAGATCGCCCAGGCTGATGGCCCCGCGCGGGCAGGCGGAGGCGCAGACGCCGCAGTCGGACCCGTGCCGACGGGTGCATCCCTCGGCACGGATCGTCGCGACCGGGCTGAGTTCGGCGAACCGCTGCGCCGCCCGGAGCCATCCGCTCAGAGCTTCTGCACCTCGATCCAGGTGTCGAGCTGGGCCGCGCCACCGCCGATCGGGTCGCTCATCCCGCCGCCGCCGACGCAGGTGTCCTCCACCAGCAGCGAGTTGACGCTGAACCCGGCGTCGCGGGGCCCGGCGTAGCCGGTCTCCTCGTGCATCGGCGTGATAGCCCTGGCCGACTCCTCGTGGCCGTAACGGTTCGGCGGCTCGACCATCTTGCCGTCGACCTCGTAGCCCCGCGAGCCGTAGTCGGTGTGCCCGAACGTGGCATCGGCGCCGACGGTGCCCGGCCGGATCGTCTCGGTCACCAGCGCGACGGCCTCGGCCTCCCCGTTGGGGGAACGCAACTTCAGCGTGTCGCCGGTGGCGATCCCGCGGGCGTCGGCGTCGATCGAGTTGATCGACAGGAAGTTGCTCGGGCGCACCTCCCGCAGCCAGGCCGAGGCAGCGGTGCGGTGCGTGCCCTGGTGTCGCGCCTTCCAGTTGATGAACTGCAGCGGGAAGCCCTCCCTCGGGACCGGGGTGCCGTCGCTGCGCAGCGGCTCGTGGATGTGGGCCAGGCCGTCGAAGTGCTCGCCGGTCATCGGGTCGATGGCGGCGGCCACCTCGGGTGCGTAGAACCGGCACAGCCCCGCGTAGCGGTACTTCAGCCAGTCGCCCTCGTAGCCGTTGGCGTGCTCCTCGCCGTGCTCCTCGAACCGACCACCCCGGTTGAGCACGTAGACCACCTTCGGCCACTCCTCGGCCGTCACGGCCGCCCTCCACACGTCCTCGTCGAAGGCGTCCTTCAGGAACTTCCGCCTCGTCTCGGTGAAGACCCGCAGCTCGTCGGCGTCGGCGTCCGGCACGGGCTGCTCGCCCGCGTAGGCCACGTTGGCCGCCATCTTGAGGTAGTAGTCCTCGTTGGTCTCCCAGTGCGCGCCCGGCCCGAAGGCGTCGCGGCCCACGCCCGGCAGGTCCAAGGCCTTGCCGAGCTCCAGGTAGGTGACCTCCACCGGGCGCGGCCCTTCGAACGCGCGCGTGGTGGGCTGGCCCAGCTGGGTGACGGCGTACTGCTGGCTCGGGTAGATCGACTCCTGCGTGAAGCGCTCGAGATACGTGTTGTCCGGCAGGAGGTAGTCGGCGTAGACGCTCGTGTCGCCCATGGTGACGTCGAAGGACACCAGCAGCTTGATCTTGTCGGTGTTCTTCAGCGTCTCGGCCTGCTTCTGGCCCCCGGGCGCGGAGTTGATCGGCGAGTGGCGATGGATGAACAGCGCGTTCAGCTCGTACGGGTAGCCCGCCTCCACCGACGGGATGACCTCGTGGCAGAGGTTGCCCGGGAAGGGGTACCAGCGGCGCTTGGCCGGGTAGCCGTCCTCCTGGAAGAACGACGTCGATTCGTACTTCACCTTCTCGCGCGTGACGGGGATGCCCCAGGCGGGGCGAGCGTCCGGGACCGCCTGGAGGTCGTAGCGGCCCTGCTGCGGGGAGAAGCCCTGCTGCGAGCCGATGTGACCGCCCTTCCAGTCGTGGTTGCCGACGAGGAAGTTCAGGTACCCGATCGCGCGGATGGCGTTGAACCCGTTGCCGTGCATCGCGGGGCCCCGGTAGCTCATGACGACGGCCTGTTTGCCGTGCGAGGTGAACTCGCGCGCCACGGTCTCGATCTGCTCGACGGGGATGCCGGAGGCCTCCGCGTAGTCGTCGAGGGTGCGTTCGAGGGCACGCTCCTTGAGCATGGTGAACACCGACTTCACGGGGATCCGTCCGTCCGGCGTGACGACGGTGGTGTCCACCTCGAGGTCGGCCAGCTGGTCCACGGCGCCGAGCGGGAGGGGGTTGCCGTCGACCATGACGATCGGCGGCGGGGGCGGGGTCTCGCCCGTCTCCGGATCCGCCTCGGGCAGCGGGAGCCCCAGGTCGGCGGCCGTGAGCAGACCGCCGGCGGGGTCATCCTGCTTGACGAGGTAGGTGGCGTCGCACCAGGTGGGCTCGCCGATGCTCTCGGCCACCGCCGGGCTGGGGCAGCGCAGGTACTGCTCGTCGTAGCGTTCGTTCTCCACGATCCAGCGGATGAGGCCCCATGCCAGGTCGGCGTCGTTGCCGGGCTTGACCGGCAGCCAGGTGTCGGCCTTCTCGCCGGTCTTCGACATCCGCGGGTCGACGACGACCATCTTCATCCCGTTCGCGCGGGCGCGGCCGATGCGCGGGGCGAGCCACGTCGGGCCCTTCTGCGCGGTCAGCGGCTCGGTGCCCCACACGATGAGGTAGCGGCAGTAGTCGATGTCGGCGTACATGCGCTGGTAGTTCGTGGTGGGGTGCGTACGGACGTTGGCGACGACGCCCGTGACGCCGCACGTGCCGCCGTGGTTGAACTGGTTGATGCTGCCGAAGGACTTGTTGGCCCACCGGGCGCCGATCAGGCCCATCCGGTCGCCGCCCATGACGGCGAGGAGGTTGGACTTCGGGCCCAGGTCGGGGCGCTTCGGGTCGATCAGGCTGTCGCCCCACGCGGCCTCGAACGCCTCGACGGTCATGGTCCCGCCCTGCACGGCCTCCCAGTCCGCCATCACGGCGTCCTCGGGGGCGTAGCGGTACCAGGAACGGAGGCCGGGCGTGCCGAGCTCGGCGTCGCCGTCGAGGATGCCCGCGAGCGCCTCGTCCCAGGTGATGGTCTTCCAGCGGCCCGAGCCGCGTTCGCCGACGCGCTTCATCGGCTGCTTGATGCGTTTCAGGTCGTGCACGATCTGGGGGCCGGCCTGGCCCTTCAGGCACGCGATGCCGCCGGAGCGCGACCGGGAGTCCTTGCGCATGTCCTGCGTCCCGGCCACGGCGATCGGCAGCGGCGTGTGGTAGGGCAGTGGGCCGACGGGCTGCGTCGTGAGCGGGGAGTACGGGTTGCCGGCGATCTTGCGTACGAGCGCCGTCGCGCCGGTGTCACCGCCGTCCATCAGACGCACCTTGATGGTGCAGAACGTGTTGCACTGCATGCACATCGAGTGGATGACGTCGGTCTCGTCGTAGCTGTCGACGACGTCGCCGGTGCCGTGCTGCGTCGGTTCCAGGAAGGGGTCCTCGAACCCGTCCTTGAACATCACGCCGACGGCGGCCGCTCCGGCGACCGTGGCGCCCGTGCCGACGATGAAGCCGCGGCGCGAGCTCTTCTCCTTGGTGATCGGGCCGCCCAGCTCGTCGAGGTCCTCGGGCTGGGACTGGTCGTTGTTCTGCGTGCTCACGCCGCCACCTCCGTGTCGGTTTCGGTCTGGGATTCGGGTTCGTGGATGGGCTGCCATTCGGAGACGAGGCTGTAGAGCAGCGCGCCTCCGGCGACGAAGAACACGACGAGCAGCCACTCGTGGATGGTGGGGAAGTAGTTGTTGAACGGGTAGCCGTCGATGATGGGCGGGATGAGCGGCGGCACGACGATGTTGAACCGGACGCCGACGATGCCGACGACCACCATCATCGCGGCCGCGACCACCCAGCCGAGGCGTCGCTTGAGCGGGCTGAGCAGGATGATCGCGGGGATGATCATGCCGAGCCCGAGCTGGAGGATCCAGAACGTCCACGCGTACGGGCCGGTCGTCTGGATGTTGATGATGCCCGTGTCGTTCTCCTGGAAGCTCAGCAGCGGCACGATGAACTCGTAGAAGGTGAGCAGGATCTCGATCAGGATCGCGCCCAGCAGCACGGTGCTCAGCCCGGTGAGCAGCGGCTTGTCCGGCTTGCGGCCGGCGCCCCGCGCCTGCCAGTAATTGATCGCCATCAGCAGAGCCGTGCCCGAGACCATCGCCGAGACGACGAAGATGATCGGGAACAACCCGCCGAACCACATGCCGCGGGCCTTGACGACGGCGAAGATCGTGCCGGTGCCGCCGTGCACGCCGACGATGGCCAGCGGGATGCCGATGGTGCCCAGGATGCGCAGCCAGCGCTGCGCCTTCTTCGCGCTCGCGACGAGCCCTCGGTGGAGGCGCAGGGCGATTGTCAGCTCGGCGATGAGCAGGACGATGTACATCACGTAGAAGCGCACCTCCCACGACAGCGGGGAGGTCCAGTGGAAGTGGATGAGCGTGCTGAGCGCCCGGTCGAAGCGGCCCAGGTCCATGCCGACGAACGCGAGCGCGACGAACATCGAGATCGTCGCCGACAGCAGGGCGGCGCGCCCGATCTTCTCGAACTGGTACATGCCGAACACGTAGACGAGGCTCGAGAGCAGGAACGCGCCGGCGGAGAGGCCGACGAAGAAGATGTAGAACGCGATCCAGGCACCCCAGGGCATCTGCGAGGTCAGGTCGGTGACCGCCAGCCCCTGGGTGAAGCGGAGAAAGACGGACCAGGCGCCCGCGATCAGGCAGATCGCGAGGAAGCCGTACCAGAGGACGCGGTTGCGGTTGGTCAGGAACGGTTCGCGGCCGTGGGACTCGTTCAGGAACCGACGAAGTCCCGTGGGCTTCTCTGGCCCTGTGGCGTCGGCGACACGGGGTTCTTTGGTGAGTGACATGGCCCGCTCCTTATCGCAGGTAGTAGACGTTGGGGGCGGTGCCGAGCTCCTCCTTGAGCCGGAACGCGCGGGGATCGGAGGCGAGCTGGGCCACCTTGGACTCGGGGTCGTTGAGGTCGCCGAAGTAGCGGGCGTCGCCGATGCAGGTCTCGCAGCAGGCGGGTTCCTCGCCGCCGGCGATGCGGTGCGAGCAGAAGGTGCACTTGCGCACGGTGCCGACGGGGGCGTCCCAGATGCCGCCGCGTTCCCCGCGGTCGATGCCCCATTCGGGGGCCTGGACCTCATCCGCCCCCTGCATCTCGTCGGCGTACGTCTCGCCGAAGTCGAAGGAGCGGGCGCCGTACGGGCACGCGGTGATGCAGTAGCGGCAGCCGATGCAGCGGTCGGCGTCGATGACGACGATGCCGTCGTCGCCCTTGTAGGTGGCGTTGACGGGGCAGACGGTGACGCAGGCGGGCACGTCGCACTGCATGCACGGGCGCGGGATGTTCACGCGCTGGACGTTGGGGAACGTGCCCAATTCCTGCTCGACGACGACGTTGTAGTTGACGCCGGGCGGTGTTCGGTTCTCCACCTTGCAGGCGACGGTGCAGGAGTCGCACCCCACGCACTTCTGCAGGTCGATCACCATGCCCCACTTCGGCTGGTGCTCAGACATCGCGTATCCCTTCTCCCGCTCGACACCGAGCGGTGATTACTAAGCAACTTCGTAGCTTAGTAATGGACTATAGGACAGCTGGCGCTTAGGTGCGGAAGGGGGGTGGGTTAGCGGGAGCCGGAGGGGGACTTTGTGAACGGAGGCTGGTCACTGGCCGCACACGTTCACAAAGTCCTGCGGCGGACTCCGCTGGGTGTCAGGGCTGGAGCGGGACGGCGCCGGCCGGCAGTTGGAACAGCAGTCCGACGACGTCGCGGCCGCTCTCGATGGAGAGGTGCGCGGCCACCGTCCGCGCGAAGATCTTGCCGAGCAGCTCGCCGGTGCGCTCGTCCATGGTGCTGCACCAGCCGGTGAGCGCCTCGAGGTGGG
>JAAYZP010000532.1 GCA_012514785.1 Propionibacterium sp.
TCGCAGCTCGGCCCCTACGACGTCCACCTCGGCCACGGCGCGCTCCGGCACCTGCCGGCCGCCGCCGACGGGCACGGCCGGGTCGCGGTCATCCACCCGCAGCACCTCCCGCAACTGGCGGACATCATCGCCGAGCGCATCGACGTCGAACCCCTGCGCATCCCGGTGCCCGACGCGGAGGCCGCGAAGACCTCCGACGTGCTGGTCGACTGCTGGAACGCACTCGCCGCAGCCGGCTTCACGCGCGGCGACCTGGTCATCGGTGTGGGCGGCGGGACGACGACGGATCTCGCCGGTTTCGTCGCCGCCACCTGGCTGCGCGGCGTGCCCTACATCTCCGTGCCCACGACGGTGCTCGCCATGGTGGACGCCGCCGTCGGCGGCAAGACGGGCATCAACCTGCCGGCCGGCAAGAACCTCGTCGGCGCGTTCTACGAGCCCCGGGCCGTGATCTGCGACTTCGACCTCCTGCGCACGCTGCCCGCCGACGACACCCGCGCCGGCCTCGCCGAGGTCATCAAATGCGGCTTCATCGCCGACCCGCAGATCCTCGAACTCGCCACCCACGAGGACCGACTCGACGTCGAATCCTCCACCTTCGCGGAGCTCGTGCGCCGCGCCGTGCAGGTCAAGGCCGACGTCGTCGTCGCCGACTTCAAGGAATCCACGTCGGTGGGGGACAAGGTGGGCCGCGAGGCGCTGAACTACGGCCACACGCTCGGCCACGCGATCGAGGCGCACACCGGGTTCACGTGGCGCCACGGCGAGGCGATCTCCGTCGGGATGGCCTGGATCGCGCGGGTCTCCCGCGACGCGCTGGGGCTGGGCGACGACGTCGTCGCGCTCCACGACGAGCTGCTCGGCCTGATCGGGATGCCGCGCCACTTCGACGCCGACGCCTATCCCGAGCTGCGTCGGATCATGAGCCTCGACAAGAAGGCCCGCGGCAACACGCTGCGCCTCGTGGGGCTGCGGCGGATCGGGAGCCCTGCGATGATCGTCGATCCCGACGAGGCCCTCCTGGAGCGAGCCTTCGCCGAGCTGCTTCGCTGAGCCTCAGGCGCGCGCCCGCCCACGCGTGGGCAGCGCACCGACCGCCGGCGCCACGACGAGCGCGGATGCCGTCAGGACGGCCTGCGGCACGCCCACCAGATGTTCGTCCACCAGGTTCAGCGCGAACGCGATTGCGACCGCCACCACCAGGGTGACCGGCAGCCACAGGTAGCCGACACGGAGTACCCAGCAGAGCACGAGCACCACCACGTACGAGCTGAGCAGCGTGGCCACGGTCACCTGGTGCTGCCGTTCGGTCATGCCGAACATGTTCACGTCACCTTCACCCGCGCTTA
This sequence comes from Propionibacterium sp., assembly GCA_012514785.1. GTDB lineage: Bacteria > Actinomycetota > Actinomycetes > Propionibacteriales > Propionibacteriaceae > Arachnia. The sequence goes on from JAAYZP010000532.1 coordinate 1,350, forward strand.
TGCGGTGCGCGATCCACGTGGCCACGAAGGGTAGCGACCAGAGGAGCACGCACCACACGACGCGGGCGGCGCCGGACCTGCGCCCGGCCCTGTCTGCGGAAGTCACGCGCCCACGCTACAGCGTCACGGGGGCGCGCGACTTCCGTGTCAGGCTTCCAGCACCACGAACAGCTGCCGCGGTCCGTGGACTCCTTCCACACGGTCGAGTTCGATGTCGCTGGTGGCGGAGCCGCCGCTGATCCAGGTGATCGGGCGTCGGGCCTCGACGGCGGGCTTCAGCCGGATGAGTGCCTCGGGGATGTCCGAGACCACCTGGTCCTCCCGCACGACGCACACGTGGCGGTCGGGCACCAGTGTCAGTGCCCGTCGCCCTTGGGTGTCGTCGTGGTCGAGGCAGATGGTGCCGGAGTCGGCAGCGGCGACGCGGGCACCGGTGAGCACCGCGTCGGTGTCGCTCAGCTCGTAGTGGCTGAGCGCCGTGTCGCGCACGATCGTCTTGCCGCCGGCCTCGAGCGCTGCCACCCAGCCGGCGTCGATGCCGTCGGGCACCAGCACCGTCGTCGCACCGAGTTCGTCGAGCGCGTCGACGATGGCCTGCCCGGTCGAGGAGGCCTCACTCCGCGTGATGCGGGCTTTGTAGTCCTCGATGTTCTCGATGAACGTGTCCACCACGTCATCCAGCGGGGTGGGCTGACCGTAGACCCAGTCGACGGCGACGTCGGCCACCGGATCCTTGACCTTGATGTCCCGCGTCGCGCCCCGGATGCGACGCAGGATCTCCTCTCGCGCACTCACTTCGTGTCCTCTCGCTCGGCCCACCAGTCGCGGAAGGTCTGCGCCGGCGGCATTGGTATGTCGCGGGCGTTCGTCCAGTTGGCCGCGTACCCCGGGATGGGGATGGGGCCGATGTACTGCTTCCGCTTGAACAGCTTGCCCGCGGTCTTGGTGAAGGTCTGGGCACCCGCCAAGCGGTTGCCCTTCGCCATCATCCAACCGAGGCCCTTGAACAACACCCGCTCCCCGGTGGGGATCGGCCGCTTGCCCTTCTTGTACTCGACCACCTTGTGGCGCATGTGCACGAGGATGTCCGAGATGGGGATCTTCACCGGGCACACCTCGTCGCAGGCGCCGCACAGCGACGACGCGAACGGCAGCGACTGGTCGATCGGGCTCGAGACCCCCCGCAGCTGCGGGGTGAGGATCGAGCCGATCGGGCCGGGGTAGACGGAGCCGTAGGCGTGACCGCCGACGCGCTCGTAGACGGGGCAGACGTTCATGCACGCCGAGCAGCGGATGCAGCGCAGCGCCTCACGTCCGACGGGGTCCTCCAGCACCTTGGTGCGCCCGTTGTCGAGCAGCACGACGTGCAGGTCCTGCGGACCGTCGCCCTCGGTCACGCCCGTCCAGATCGACGTGTACGGGTTCATCCGCTCGCCGGTCGAGGAGCGGGGGAGCAGCCTGAGGAACACCTCGAGGTCGTCGAAGGTGGGCACCAGCTTCTCGATGCCCACCACCGAGATCAGGGTCTCCGGGAGCGTGAGGCACATCCGGCCGTTGCCCTCGGACTCGACGATCACGAGCGATCCGGTGTCGGCGACGATGAAGTTGCCGCCCGAGATGCCCACCTCGGCGCGCAGGAACTTCTCGCGCAGGTGTAGCCGGGCCGCGTTGGCGAGCTCCGGCGGGTCGTCGCTGATGTCCGCGGGCGCCGGTGCGCCCCAGTTGCCCATCTCGTCGAGGAAGATCTCCCGCACCTCGGAGCGGTTGCGGTGGATCGCGGGCACGAGGATGTGGCTCGGCTTGTCATGGCCCATCTGGACGATGAGCTCCGCGAGGTCGGTCTCCCAGGCGGCGATACCGGCCTCCTCGAGCGCCTCGTTGAGGTCCGTCTCCTGCGTGGCCATCGACTTGATCTTGACCACCTCGTCGGTGTTCTTCGACTTGGTGATGTCCACGACGATCCGGTTCGCCTCCTCGGCGTCCCGTGCCCAGTGCACCGTGATGCCGGCCGCGGTCATCTTCTCCTCGGCCTGGATCAGGTAGTGGTCCAGGTGACGGCCCACGCGGTTCTTGATCTGCTCCGCCGCGGTGCGCATCTCCTGCCAGTTGTGCACCTCCGCCTGACGCATGGCGCGCTTCCCGCGGATGGTGGTGGTGGCGTGCCGCAGGTTGCGACGCAGCTGCTGGTTGCCCAGCTCGCTCTTCACCCCCTTCGGGAACGCCGGCATACCCAGGTAGCTCTCCGTCGGGGGAGCGGGCGTCAGCCGGTTGCGGTCCACCTCCCTGCGCGTGGAGCGTGACTGGTCGATGGTCATAGCGTTGCCCCTTCCTCGGTGTTGGCCAGGATCTCGGCCAGATGGATGCGCTGGACGCCCGTGTTGCCCCGGTTGAGGATGCCGCCGATGTGCATGAGGCAGGCGTTGTCACCGGCCACGAGGTACTCGGCACCCGTCGACGCCGCGTTGCGGGCCTTGTCGGTGCCCATCGCGACGGAGACGTCGGGGTTCTTCACGGAGAAGGTGCCCCCGAAACCGCAGCACTGGTCGGCCTGCGGCAGCTCGAGCAGCGTGATGCCCCGCACCGCCCTGAGCAGCCGTTGCGGCTTGTCCCCGACCTTGGCGATGCGCATCGAGTGGCAGGTGGGGTGGAACGTCACCCGGTGGGGGAAGTACGCGCCTACGTCCTCCACGCCCAGGACGTCGACGAGGAACTCGCTGAAGTCGTAGGTGCGCTGGACGATGTCCTCCGTGGCTGTCTCCAGCCCCTCGTCCTTCGCATGCCTGGCGATCATCGGGTGCTGGTGCCTGACCGCCCCGATGCACGAGCCCGACGGGCCGACGATGTAGTCGTACTCGTCGAACGTCTTCACGTAGTTGCGTACGCTCGGGATGGCTTCGTCGTAGTAGCCGGTGTTGGTGAGCATCTGCCCACAGCAACTCTGCGACTTGGGGAACACCACCTTGCAGCCCAGGCGTTCGAGAACCTGGACGACGGCTTTCGGCGTGCTGGGGAACATCGTGTCGTTGATACAGGTGGCGAACAACGCCACCGTCTTTCCATCTCCGGGTGCCATGGACCCTCCTTTTTCAGAGAACGGCGTGCGGGATCAGGGGACCATCCAGCCGAGCACGGGCGTGGACTGGAGTCCGATGATGAGGCAGAGCAGCAGCAGGAGGCCGATGCTCCACGGCATCATCTTGCGGAACAGGCGGGATTCGGAGCCCAGCAGCCCCACCGCAGACGCGGCGATGGCGAGGTTCTGCGGGCTGATCATCTTGCCGACGACGCCGCCGGAGGTGTTGGCGGCCACGAGCAGCGTGTCGCTGATGCCGATGTTCTGGCCGGTGGTCTGCTGCAGCGTGGCGAACAGGGCGTTGGCCGAGGTATCGGAGCCGGTGACCGCGGTGCCGAGCCAGCCCAGGATCGGGCTGAGGAACGCGAAGACCGTGCCGACGCCGGCGATCCAGGTACCGATCGAGATGGTCTGGCCGGACTGGTTCATGACGTAGGCCAGCGCCAGGACCGAGGCGATCGTGAGTGCGGACCAGCGCATCTTGAAGATCGTGCCCCACAGCTCGACGAAGAACTCCTTGATGTTCAGGCGGTAGACGACGGCGACGATCGCGGCCGTGATCAGCAGGAGGCTGCCGGGGCCGGAGAGCCACTGGAAGTTGTATACGGCCGAGCTGGAGGCTTCGCCGCCGGAGAGCAGGTTGCCGTAGAGGCCGGGCCATTCGACGCGGATGTCGGTGCTGGCGAGCCACTGGGTGACCGCAGGGACGAGCTTGGCGATCGAGAAGATCACGATGACTAGCAGGTATGGGAACATGGCCATGAAGATGCGGCCACCGGTGAGGCCGGAGGTGTCGGGAGCCTGGTCCCCGACGTCGGCGGCGTTCTCCGTGAGTCGTTCGGCACCCATCCTCTCCAGTGCCGCCTCGCCTCCCTTGGGCTTCCAGAAGCGCAGGAAGATCACGCCGGCGGCGAGGCCGGCGAGTGCGGCGACGATGTCGGTGAGCTCGACGGAGAGGAAGTGCA
>JAAYZP010000533.1 GCA_012514785.1 Propionibacterium sp.
CAGTTCGTGCCGGATGCGGAGCTCGGAGGGGGACTCGCCGGGGCTGGAGACGCAGTCGCGGAAGCCGGGTCCCACCATCAGGATGCCGTCGGGTCCGGCGACGACGGAGAGCCCGTCGTCCGCGGGGCGCACCAGGGGCGTGGCGTCGCCGTAGTGGAAGCGCAGGCGCACGTCGTGCTCGATCACCACCTCGCCCTCCAGGCATTCGACGATGCGCATCAGGTCGGCCTGCTCCTCGCCGGGCGGCAGGAAGTCGGTGACCTGCGCGCGGCCGGTGGGGGAGCGCCAGATGGTGTCGAGGACGAATGTGCCGGGGCGGTAGGAGCGGGACTCAACCTCGCCGTCCTCGATGCTGAGTTTCCAGCGGCCGTTGTCCTCATCGCCGAGGAGGGCGGAGAAGACGGCGGGGGAGTCGAAGCGGGGGAGGCACAACCAGTCGACGCTGCCGTCGAGCGAGACGAGTGGTGCGGTGGTCAGGTCGGCCAGGAGCGCGTAGTTCTCGATCGGAGTGCTCATCGGTCAATCCTACGAGCCGGGTAGGTCGCGGTGGTTGGACCGCGCTCCGGCTGTTCCGTCGGGGCCGGGTGCGGGGTGGGATACTGGCCGGCGTGGTGATGGCTGAGCTGATGGGTGCGTCCGCGTTCGCGTCGCTGCCGGTGACCGCGCACCTGGACGCGATCCGTGCGGCGCTCGCCGGGCGGCGGTTGGTGGTGCAGGCGCCGCCGGGCACCGGCAAGACGACGGTGGTGCCGCCCGCGGTGGCGGATGCCGTGGGCGGCCGGGTGGTCGTGACGCAGCCGCGGCGCATCGCGGCCCGCGCGGCTGCGCGCCGGCTCGCGCAGCTCACCGGCACCCGGCCGGGCGAGTACGCGGGGCACACCGTGCGCGGGGAGTCGACGACGACGCGCGCCACGCGGGTGGAGTTCGTCACCACCGGGGTGCTGCTGCGGAGGCTGCTGCGCGACCCGGAGCTCGCCGGCGTCGACGCCGTGATCCTCGACGAGGTCCACGAGCGCCACCTCGACGACGACCTCGCGTTGGCGATGGCCACCGAGCTGGCGGAGTTGCGCGAGGACCTGGCCGTCGTCGCCATGTCAGCCACGCTCGACGCCGAGCGCTGGGCGGGGCTGCTCGGCGGCGCTGCGATCGTGGCGGTGCCGTCGGTGCTGCACCCGCTGGAGGTGCGGTGGGCGCCGTTTCGTGGTGCCTCCTCGGATGCGCGCGGGACGAGCCGGGAGTTCCTGGACCACGTCGCCGACATCACGCGCGAGGCGGTGCGCGGGCAGCCGGAGCACTCGGCGCTGGTGTTCGTGCCGGGGGCGTGGGAGGTGGACCGGGTCGTCGGCTCGCTGTCGGACCTCGACCGCCCGGTGCTGCCCCTGCACGGTCGGCTGGAGGCGCGGCAGCAGGACGCGGCGCTGACGGATGACGGCGGGCCGCGGGTGGTCGTCGCGACGGCGGTGGCGGAGTCGTCGCTGACGGTGCCGGGGGTGCGGATCGTCGTGGATTCGTGTCTGAGCCGGGAGCCGCGCTTCGACGCCGGGCGCGGCGTGTCGGGGCTGGTGACGGTGCGCAGCTCGCAGGCGTCCGCGACGCAGCGCGCGGGCCGGGCGGCGCGGCTGGGGCCCGGGCTCGCGGTGCGGGCGATGGCGGCCGACGACTGGGCCGCGATGGACGCCGACTCCACGCCCGAGGTGGTGCACGCCGACCTCACCGGGGCGCTGCTCATGCTCGCCGCGTGGGGGTCACCACGGGGTGAGGGGATGGCCCTGCCGTCGCCGCTGCCGGTGGCCGGGGTGGAGCGGGCGGAGGAGGAGCTGCGCGCGTTGGTGCTCGTCGACGACGACGGGCGGATCACGGCGCGGGGCCGGGAGGTCGTGGCGATCCCGGCCGAGCCGCGGCTGGCAGCGGCGTTGTTGGGTGGCGCGTCGCGGGTGGGGGCACGGCGGGCGGCGGAGGTCGTCGCGCTGCTGGCGGCGGACGACATCGGCGGCGACGACCTCGCCTTCGAGCTGTCCCGCATCCGCACGGCGCGCACGCCGGCGGCGAAGCGGTGGCGCGAGGAGTCGAGGCGGCTGGAGCGGTTGGCGCCCGGCGGTGGGAGTGTGGCGGGGGTTGACGACGAGTCGGCGCTGGCGTGGATCGTCGCGGCGGCGCGCCCGGGCTGGATCAGCCGCCGGCGGTCGGACGGGAGCTACACGAGCGCGTCGGGGACGGGCTTCACGTTGCCGCGCGGTTCGCGGCTGGGTGGGGAGTGGCTGGCGGTGTGGGAGTCGCAGCGGTCGGCGGCCGGCGCGGACTCGCTGATCCGGGCGGCGGTGCCGCTGGACGAGGCGACGGCGCTGGAGGCGGGCGAGGGTTTGCTGGATGAGGACGTCGAGGTGGCCTGGCGCGACGGTCGGGCCCGTGCGGTCGCGAGCAGACGGCTGGGGGCGATCACGCTGGCGTCGACCCCGGTGCGGGCCGACCGGGCGCGGGCCGAGGAGGCGATCCGGGCAGCGATCGATCGCGACGGCGTGGGTGCGGTGTTCGGGTGGGGCGAGTCCGCGTCGACGCTGCGGCGTCGGCTCGGGGTGCTGCACCGGAGCTTGGGGGAGCCGTGGCCGGCCGTCGACGACGCCTCGCTGGCGGCGCGGCTGGACGAATGGCTGGGCCCGGAGATCCTGGAGGTGGCGGAGGGGAAGCGGTCGCCGTCGCTGACGGCTCCGCTGCGGCGGTTGGTGCCGTGGCAGGAGGCGGGTCGGCTGGACGAGCTCGCGCCCGAACGGATCACGGTGCCGACGGGGTCCGCGATCCAGCTCGACTACCCGGAGGTGGGCAGCGACGCGCCGGTGGTGCTGGCGGTGAAGTTGCAGGAGTGCTTCGGCTGGACGGCGACCCCGACGATCTGCGACGGCCGCGAGCGGATCCTGCTGCACCTGCTCTCGCCCGCGGCCCGCCCGCTGGCAGTGACCGACGACCTCGCCAGCTTCTGGGCGAACGCCTACCCGTCGGTGCGCGCCGAGAACCGCGGCCGCTACGCGAAGCACCCCTGGCCGGCGGACCCGCTGACGGCCAAGCCGATGCGCGGCACGACGAAGTCCGGCCGCTGACAGGCCGGGCCCCCGCGAGGGCTGAGTGCTTGATGGTTGAGCCGTCGCCGCGACGGAGGAGCTGCGACGTGGCGGTCCCTGAGCTCGCGAGTGAGGGACGAACTCGCGATGGTCGAAGGGTCGAAACCATCCCGGACTTGCGCAGGGACTAGGTTCCAGCGGTCGCTGAAGTTGGTTTCGACCATCGCCAGCTCCTTCGTCGCGGGCGAGCTCAACCAGCGAGTGGTGCTTGATGGTTGAGCAGCGAGCGCCAGCGAGCGTCCGTCGAAACCACCCCGGACTTGTGCAGGGACCAGGATCCAGCAGGCGCTGAGGTTGGTTTCGACCCTTCAACCATCTGGTGGCACTAGATGGTTGAGCTCACGGCGCGAGGAACGAGCTCCGTGATGGTCGAAACCGCCCCAAACAGCCGCAGAAAACTGGCAATAAAGCTTCGATAAAATAGCTAGTCATCTATGAAATGACCCACATCTGAGCTATAATAAGAGACATGGAAACCACCACTGTCGCAGCCGCCGAACGGCTCCGTTCCGCGCTCGTCGGGGAGCGTGCTGCGGAGGCGGCGAAGCTGGAGGCACTGGTGGATCTGGCCGTCGAGTACCGGGTCTCGGATAGCTCGGGTGAGTTCGCCACGATCCTGCCCGAGCTCACCGAGAAACTCCTCCCCGTCGGGGGCGACGGCTGCCCCCTCATCTCCGAGTTCTTTACCCACGAACTCGCCGCACTGCTCGGCGTCTCCGTCCACTCCGCGACGAAGCACCTCCACCGCGCCTTGAATCTCCGCTTCCGCCACCCCGTCCTCTGGACCGCCGTCCAGGACCTGGAAGTCGTGGCCTGGGTCGCTTTGGAGGTGGCGAAGCGCTGCGACGACCTCCCCGCCCCGGACGCGCTGGCCGTCACCGACAAGTGGATGGAGCGCCAACACGAGCTCGGTCCCGGTGACGCCCTGGATCTGGCGGACACGCTGATCGCGAAGCAGCGCCCGGACCTGGTGCGGGAGAAGGAACGCAAGCAGCTCAAGGCCCGCTTCGTCGACGTCGGCCGCTACCGCCACGGCGTGATGCAGCTCTACGGCCAGCTGGACGTCCTCGACGCCAAGTACTTCGACGCTGCACTGCTGCAGATCGCCGAACTGCTGGCCGAGTTCGAACCCTCCGACGAGGAAGAAACCGTCGGAGAGCTGAAGGCCCGCGCGGTGGGCTATTTGGCGAACCCGGCGCGGGCATTGGCGTTGCTGCAGCGGGCGGCGCAGCAGCCGCTGTTCGACGGCACCCCGGAGGCACATGGTGACGGGCTCCCCGACGACGAAGAACATGACCCCGCCTCGGAGCACCCCGCCGCGAACCCGGCCTGCACCGGACACACCTGCGGCAGCGTGGAGGTGGACCCCGAGGCGTTGTTGCCGAAGGTCACCGTCGTGGTCCACATCGACCCCGACTCCCTAATCACCGGCGTCGCCCGCATCGCCCAAGCAGGCGTGGTGTCGCTGGAGACCCTCGAATGTCTGCTCCGCGGGAGACAGGTCGTCGTGCAGCCCGTGATCGACCTGCCGCGGATGAAACCCGAGGAGCGCTACCACCCCTCCCGCGCGCTGCGCGAAGCGGTGCAGTTCACCTGGGGCCACGCAGAAGCATTCCCCTTCTCCTCCCGCCCTGCTGCGAGGATGGACGTCGACCACATCCGCTCCTACCTCGGCACGGATCCCGAACACTTCACCCACCTTGGTAACCTCGCCCCGCTGGGCCGCCGCGCACACCGCGCGAAGACGGCCGGCTACTGGCACGCCGAGCCCGTCGCACCGGGCACGATTCGGTGGCGCAGCCCGCTCGGCTACCGGTACGAAGTCTCCGCCGCCGGCACCCGACGCCTCGAATAGCCGAGACGACCTCAGTCGAAGCGCCGCCAGTTGATCCCCATCGCGGTCAGGCGCGCCGTCGGCACAGCGAGATCCTCCGGGCCCCAGCCCACCTTCGGCATGCCCGCCCACAGCTGCTCCGCCACGAGCGCGCCGCGCGGGAACCCGAAGTACTCCACCGTCGCGCCGGTTCGCAGATACTCCGACCACAGCTGGAACTGCCCGCCCAGCAGCCGCGGCGAGTCCAGCCCGTCCCAGATCCGGTGATAGGCGGCGACGTCGTCCAGCGTCGTCGGGGCGACGATCGAGATCGGCTCGTGCTCGCCGGTGGACTCCCCGTAGTCGAAGTAGGTGTGCGCATACGGCGCGGCGATGGTGTCGAAGCCCGCCTCGACCGCACGCTGCACGAACTGCGCATCGCGCCACACCATGACCGTCACGCCCTCGGGCGCGCCGTGCTCCAGCACCTCGTCCCAGACGACCACCCGGCGCCCCGCGTCGAGCACGCGGCGGCACACGATGTCCTCGAACCACGCCTGCGCCCCGGCCGCGGTGGTGATGCCGAGCTCGTCGAGGCACGCCTTCGTCGGCGGGTGGGAGAACCAGTGGTCGCCGGGCGCCTCGTCGCCGCCCAGGTGGATGGGGGAGTCGGGGAAGAGCTCGAGGACGGTGTCGATGACGGTCTCGCAGAAGCGGATCGCCTCGTCGGTGAGGTTCATCACGTGGTGCGAGATCCCGAACGCGACGCGCGGGTGACGCACGTGGTCGCACGACGCCAGCTCCGGGTAGGCGGCGATCGCGGCCTCCATGTGGCCCGGCATGTCGACCTCGGGCATCACTGTGATGCCGAGCTGCCGCGCGCGCTCGACGATCGCCCGGATGTCGCCGACGGTGTACGCCCCGCCGTGCGGGATGCCGTCGTGCTCGTCGACGTCCTGCCCGCGGACGGGGTCCGGCTCGGGCTGGTGTCCGCGGATCGTGCCGGGGCGCCAGGCGCCGACGTCGGTCAGCCGCGGGTAGCCGGGCACGGGCAGGCGCCAGCCCTGGTCGTCGGTGAGGTGGAGATGGAGCAGGTTCAGCTTGTGGAGTGCCATCACGTCGAGCCAGCGCAGCACGAACTCCACCGGCAGGAAGTGGCGGGCGACGTCGAGGTGTGAACCGCGCCAGCTGAACCGGGGCGCGTCCTCGACCGTCACCCTCGGCCACGCCAACTCCTCCGGCTGCAGCGGGCCGGGACCGAACACCGGCACCGGCAGCAGCTGCAGCAGGGTCTGGATCGCCCAACCCGCGCCCTGCCGGTCCGCGGCGACGACGTCGATGCGATCGCGGATGTCGAGCCGGTAGCCCTCCTTCGGCAGCGCGTCGTCGAACCGGATCCGCAGGAACGCGTCCTGCTCCTGGGCGACGCGGCGGAACGACGTCGCGGGCGCGAGCCGCTCCTGCAGAACGGAGACGGCATCCACGCCGTCGGCGTCGGTGTGCCAGGTGAGTGGGGCGGGGAGTGGGAGGGTGCCGTCGGAGTACTCGACGCGCTGGGGCGTGGGGAGGAGGGTCATGTCGCTGTCCTGGGTGCGTGGATGCGGGGGAGTTTGAAGTCGACGTTGGTGGGGCGGGCGTCCTCGCCGGTCAGGCGTTCGTGGAGATCGTAGACAGCGAGCGCGCCGCTGAGCAGCTCGGCCCAGGGCTCTCCACCGGCGGGTGACGCGCTGGAGGCACGCGTCGCGTCCGGGGTGGGGCGCATGAGCCAGCGGCGGGCGTCGTCGGGGGCGATGCCGGCGGCGAGGCCGGGCGAGGTGTCGCGGTAGTCGAGGACGACGGCGCGGGCCCGGGTGCGCAGCGTGCGGACGGGGGCGTCGCCGGTGTGGTCGACGAGGTCGGCTTCCTCGCCGGGCTCGGCCTCGGTGGCGCGGGGCGCGAGCGCGGGGCGGGGTTTACGGAACCACTTCCTCGGCAGCTGGGGCCGGCAGTCGAGCTCGTGCTCGCCGTCGGCCTCGTCGTCGGCGGCGAGCCGCACGCCGCGCTCCTCGAGGCGGCGGGTGAGGAGGTCCGTCAGCGTGGTGCCGGGCAGGGGGGCGTCGTCGCGGATGAGCTGGTGGCGGCCGAAGGTGCGCACGACGGACAGCCCCGCAGCCACGAGCCCGGGTGCCTTGCGGGAGTCGGTGCCGGCAAAGTGCGCCTGGGCGAGCACCACAGGCGCCAGGGGCCCGGCGCGGTCGGCGACGTCGGTGATCGTGCGGTCCAGCCACAGCGCCCGGCGGTCGTCGGCGGCCTCCGGTCGGCCGGGTGCCTCGGCGCCGAAGCGTCGCAGGGCGGCCCACACGTCGTCGAGATCGTCGACGAGTCGGCGCCAGTTCTCGCTCTGGTCCCGCCCGAAGGTGTGCTCGATCGCGGTCCACTGGCCTCCGCGGGAGGAGGGGAGCACGAGCTCGGTGCCGTCGGGCAGGAGGTGCGTGGTGGGCGGGGCGGCGACGACGGCGGCCCCCAGCCTGATCAGCTCACCCGGCAGCGGGCGCCCGGATTTCTTGAACAGGTCCCGCCAGGCGGCGGGCAGCTCGAAGAAGTCGAGGATCCTGGGGCGGACCGGGTCGCCGGTGAGGGTGACGGGGTGGCCGAGTCGGGCGAGCCGCGCGGCGGCGGCCATCCCGGCGAGCGTGTGGCCTCTCACGACGATCATGGGGGCCAAGTCTAGGGTCATGCGACGGAGCATCTGCATTCTGTGCGGGGAGGCTCCAGAGCACGTTGCACCTGCCCGGTTCGCCTGCGTTCCTTCCCCCGGCCGCCCGGTGGCACAGCGTCGAGATTCAGATCCCTGCGTAGCGTTGCCGGGCAGCTTCGCCGCTCGTGCCGATGGCCTCGCCGACTTCGCGCCAGGAGACGCGCTGTTCCCGGGCTGTGCGGACAGCTTCAGCGAGTTCTCGTTCGGCGACGTCTCGCCGCCACGCGGCCAGTTTGACTGCCATCACCGGAGAGAGCGGCGCATCCTGATCGCCCGGCTGTGGTTCGTAGTTCTCGAATGCGGCGGCGAACTCGTCCGCACGAGCTCTGATTTCGTCGATGGAGCGGGGGGACATGGACATCACCTCGAGGCCAAGAATATGAGGTGGCTGGAGGACCGGCACCCGGAAGCGAAAGTATCTCCCCAAGCTTCCCCGGGCACCGGCAAGTTGTGCCGTGATCCTGCCGCGCAACTCTCACCTGCTGGGTTCGCCGCGCTCCTTCCCCCGGCAGCCCACGCTGCTTAGACTCGGGACATGAGCACAGACGCACCGGACATCAAGCCCCGCAGCCGCCAGGTCACCGACGGGATGGAAGCCACCGCGTCGCGCGGTATGCTCCGCGCCGTCGGCATGGACGACGAGGACTGGGTCAAACCCCAGATCGGCATCGCGAGCTCCTGGAACGAGATCACGCCCTGCAACCTCTCCCTCGACCGCCTCGCCAAGGCCGCCAAGGAGGGCGTGCACGCCGGCGGAGGCTACCCGCTCGAGTTCGGCACCATCTCCGTCTCCGACGGCATCTCCATGGG
>JAAYZP010000068.1 GCA_012514785.1 Propionibacterium sp.
CGCCGCGGTCAAGGCCGACGCCTACGGCCACGGGCTGGTCCCGGTCGCCACCCACCTGGAGCCGGAGGTTTCGGCGTTCGGGGTGGCCACCGTCGAGGAGGGCGTCCAGCTGCGGGCCGCCGGCATCGCGAAGCCGATCCTCAAGTTCTCGCCCGCACTCGACGATGAACTCGCCGCCGCGATCGCCGCCCGGTTGACGCTCACCATCGGATCGCTCGACGGCGTGACCGCGGCAGCTCGTGCCGCTCGGGAGGCCGGGGTGGTCGTCGCCGTGCACCTCAAGGTGGACACCGGGATGCGGCGCGTCGGCGTCGAACCCGACGACGCCCCCGCCGTCGCCGCCGCGATCAGTGCGGAGCGGTCCCTGCGCCTCGAAGGCATCTTCACCCACCTCGCGGCCGCCGACACCGACGACGGGCGCGCGTTCACCGAGCAGCAACTGCGCGTGTTCCGGGGCGCCGTGGAAGCGGTGCGCGGGGCCGTCGGGGACGTCGAGTGGGTGCACACCGCCAACTCCGCCGGCATCCTGGGATTCGAACTCGACGGCGACACCGCGGTGCGCCCCGGCATCGCGCTCTACGGCGGGGGGCTCCTCGAGCCGGTCGCCCGCTGGACGTCGACGGTGCTCTTCGTGAAGCGGGTTCGCGCGGGGGAGAGCGTGTCCTACGGCCGGACGTGGACGGCGCAGCGGGACACGACGATCGCGACGCTCGCCGTCGGCTACGGGGACGGCTACTCCCGGCTCAACTCGAACCGTGGTCGGGCCCTCATCGCGGGCGCGTCGTACCCGGTCGTCGGCAGGGTGTGTATGGACCAGACGATGGTGGACCTGGGCCCACACGCCGACGTGCGGCCCGGCGACGAGGTGGTACTCATGGGCGACAGCGGCGACGAGAGGATCACCGTCGAGGAGTTGGCGGGGACGATGGGCACGATCCCGTACGAGGTCACGTGCCTCATCACGCGACGGGTGGCGCGCAGCTACGTCGGAGGCTGACGTCGGATTCGGCGGTTCGCCTGCGCCCGACGTCAGCCCTTCGGCCGCCGACTCGGCAGCGCCTCGAGCGTGTGGTTGGCCACAGCGCGCGTGCTCCACGCGTCCACGGCGGCACCGACGCCGCCGCCGACGAACGGGATGCCCTTGCCGAGCATCACCCCGAGCCGCTTCCCGCCCACGGAACTGAGTGCCCGCTCCAGCAGCACCTTCGCGACGGCGCCGTCCAGCTGCGCGTCGAACACGGGTGCGGTGGCGACGACGAGTGGTGAGCTGGGCAGCACGCCCTTGCTCACCAAGGCCGCGCCCGCGGACGGGCCGAGCATGCACATCAGGATCGCCGTCTTCACGCGGGGATCGACGAGCTCGTAGCCGCGCAGGTGCGCGATGGCCGCGACCATGCGGGCCTGGACGAACGCGGACGCGCCCATGTTGGCCGGGATGGTCACGACCGAGAGCAGGATGCCGCCCCAGTTCGTCGCGAACCCCTGCCCGCCGGCGAGCGCGAGGTGCTGGTTGATGACGGACCGGACCGCACGCTCGTGGTCGCGCGACTTTTCCAGCTGCTGCTTGGCGAGGACCTTCGCGCCGGTCAGCGCACCCTTGCCGCTGATGGCGAGATCGAGGATCTGGTGGAACACGTCGGCGCTGAGGTTCTCCGCCGCCGCGAGCTGCTTGTTGTCCATGGCGCTCCTTCCTTCCAAGGTTCTCACACCCGATCAAGTATGCCCCGTGCGCAGTCCTGCAAGACTGGAGCGCATGCACGCAACCCTGCTGGGCGATCCGCTCCACTGGCCGAAGCAGGACCTCGTCGGGGTCTCGGCCGAGTTCAGCGCGCCCATCGCGGTGGAGGCGTACGCCTCGGGCGTGTTCCCGATGCCGCTGGACGACGTCCACATGGGGTGGTGGTCGCCGATGGAGCGCGGCATCTTCGAGCTCGACGACATCCGCGTCACCCGCTCGCTCCGGCAGTCCGCGAGGCGGTACACGACGACGATCGACGCCGCCTTCGGCCGGGTCCTGGAGCGGTGCGCGGACCCGTCGCGGGAGGGCGGGTGGATCGACCGCCGCATCCGGGCGGTCTACATGAAGCTGCACGAGCACGGCATCGCGCACAGCGTCGAGACGTGGAGCGTCGACGGCGAACTCGTGGGCGGGCTCTACGGCGTCAATGTGCGGGGCCTGTTCGCGGGGGAGTCGATGTTCCACGACCCGATCCGGGGCCGGGACGCGTCGAAGGTGGCGCTGCTCCGGCTCGTCGCCCAGCTCCGCCAGATCGGCGCCACGCTGCTCGACACGCAGTGGGTGACGCCGCACCTGGCGTCGCTGGGCGCCATCGAGATCACGCGGGAGGCGTACCTGTCCCGGCTGAACGACGCACTCGACGCGCGATCGCAGCGCTGGGAGCCGCAGGCCCCGCTCGCTGGGGCCGCGCTGCTGGACTCCTTCTTCAGTGGTTCGTGATCCCGTCGAGCTGCCCGATCAGGTGCTCGACGATCGGCTCCAGCACCCGCACGGTGTCCTTGGCCCCGCCGGTCGAGCCCGGAGCGTTCACCACGAGCGCGCGGTTCTCGTCGCGCACCACGACCCCGGCGAGCCCGCGCGACAGGCTGGCGTACGGCGTCGCGGCCAGACCGACGCGGCGGATCTCCTCCGCGATGCCGGGGATCTCGAAGTCGAGGATGGCCTTCGTCGCTTCGACGGTGACGTCGCGGGGCGCGACGCCGGTGCCGCCGGTGGTGACGACGAGCCGCACGCCCGCCTGGACGAACGAGCCGATGGCGCGCTGGATGGCCTCGACGTCGTCGGGCACGAGCACCACGTCGCCCACCGCGAACCCGGCGTCGCGGAGGGCGGCCTGGATGATCGGCCCCGACCGATCGGCGTACTCACCCCGGAACGCGCGGTCGGAGCAGGTGATGACTGCCGCTTGATGTTTCATGGGCCAAGTCTAGGTGGGCGAGCGGGAAGGGACGCAGCCACCCACCCCCCCTGATCTCCGAGGTTTCGGCTGCTACGCTCTGTTCATGGCAAGAATTCGGATCAGTACGGCGGCGACGCTCCTCGGCGTCTCGGACGACACCGTCCGCAACTGGGTGGACCAGGGGCGCCTCACGGCATCCCGCGACGACGTCGGCAAGCAGGTCGTCGACGGCGCCGCGCTGGCGAAGCTCTCGCAGGACATCGCCGCCGCCAAGAGTCTCGACAGCCTCGACACCGGCGCGGGGCATCGCTCCGCGCGCAACCACCTCACCGGGCTCGTGACGAGCGTCCTCTCGGACAAGGTGATGAGCCAGGTGGAGCTGCAGTGCGGGCCCTACCGGGTCGTGTCCCTCATCTCCACCGAGGCGGTGAAGGAGCTGGGCCTCGAGGTCGGCTCCATCGCCACCGCCGTCATCAAGTCCACCAACGTCACCATCGAAGGAAACCGTTCGTGAGCAAGCTCGCAGCCGGCCTCGCTGCCGTCGTCCTGGCGCTCAGCGCCTGCGCGTCTGGTGAGGCCCAACCCGACGACGCCGAGATCTCCGCGACCGTGTTCGCCGCCGCCTCGCTGTCGGCCCCGTTCGAGGAGATCGCCGCCGACACGGACGTGAACTTCTCCTTCGACGGCTCCTCCGGCCTCGTCGACCAGATCGCCGGCGGCGCCCCCGCCGACGTCTTCGCCTCGGCGGACCAGCGCAACATGGTGGGCGCCGTCGAGCAGGGCCTGATCGCCGGCGAGCCGACGATGTTCGCCACCAACTACCTCGTGCTGGTCACGCCCGCCGGCAACCCCGCGGGCGTCACCGGGATGGACGCGTCGCTGGAGGACGCCAAGCTCGTCGTCTGCGCGCCCGAGGTGCCGTGCGGGGGCGCGACGGAGCGCCTCGCCGAGACGCTGGGCCTGGCGCTCAGCCCCGTCTCGGAGGAGACCTCGGTCACCAACGTGCTCGGCAAGATCACTTCGGGTGAGGGCGACGTCGGCCTCGTCTACCTCACGGACGCCACCGGCGCCGGCGACGCCGTCGAGATCATCGGGATCCCCGAGGCGGAGGGCGACCCGAACACCTACTGGATCGCCGCCGTCGAGGGCGGGGACACGGAGCAGGCGCAGGCGTTCATCGACCTGGTCATGGACTCGCCGGACGTGCTGGCCGGCTACGGCTTCGGCAGTGCATAGATTCCCCCGCTGGGCCTGGGCGCCGTTCGCACTGGGGCTCGCGCTGCTGGCCGTGCCACTGCTCGGCATGATGGCGCGCGTGCCGTGGGGCGAACTGCCCGCCCTGCTCACCTCCGAGCGCGCCCTCGACGCGCTCACCCTCAGCCTCGGCACCTGCCTCATCGCCACCTGTCTGGTACTGCTGCTCGGGGTGCCGCTGGCCCTCGTGCTCGCGCGCAGCCGGGGCTGGTGGGTGAGCGTCGTGCGCACGCTCGTCACCGTCCCGATGGTGCTGCCGCCCGTCGTCGCCGGTCTCGCGCTGCTCGTCACCTTCGGCCGCCGCGGACTCATCGGAGCGAGCCTGTCCGCGTGGGGCGTCGAGATCGGCTTCACGACGATCGCCGTCGTCATCGCGCAGACCTTCGTCGCGCTCCCGTTCCTCGTCACGTCGCTGGAGGGCGCGCTCAAGTCCTCCGGTGAGCAGTACGAGCGGGTCGCCTCCAACCTGGGAGCCTCACCGTCGCGGATCTTCTGGAAGGTGACGCTGCCGATCGCGCTCCCGGCCATCGCCTCCGGCACGGCGCTCTCGTTCGCCCGCGCGCTGGGCGAGTTCGGCGCGACGCTGACGTTCGCCGGCTCCCTGCAGGGGGTCACCCGCACCCTGCCGCTCGAGATCTACCTCCTGCGCGAGACCGACTCGGACCTCGCGCTCGCCCTGTCGCTCGTACTCATCGTCGTGGCACTGGCTATCGTCTTCGTGTCCACCAAGATCCAGAACTGGCGGCGGGATGGCTGAGCAGATGCGGGTGGCGGCCACCCTGGAGGTCCGCGGATTCGACGTCGACGTCGCCATCGGCCCGGGCCAGCGGGTGGCTGTCATCGGCCCCAACGGGGCGGGCAAGTCGACGCTGTTGCAGCTCATCGCGGGCTCGCTGCGGCCCGACACGGGCACCGTCGAACTGCACGGGGTCACCGTCGCCTCTCCACGCGGCTTTGTGCCGCCGCACAAGCGCCGCGTGGCCTACGTCGAGCAGCGGCCGCTGCTGTTCCCGCACCTCACGGTGCTGGAGAACGTCATGTTCGGGCCGCTGTCGCGCGGCGCGAACCGGTCGGCCGCCCGCGAGCGGGCGCTCGCGGAGCTGGAGCTCACCGGCGTGGCGCACCTCGCCGACCGCCGGCCCGCCCAGCTCTCCGGCGGCCAGGCGCAGCGGGCCTCCCTCGCGCGCGGGCTCGCGTTCGACCCCGACGTCGTCCTCCTCGACGAGCCGTTCGCCGCGCTCGACGCCACCGTCACGCCCGAGTTGCGCCGCATGCTGCGCAGCCGCCTGGCGGGGCTCACCACCGTCGTCGTCACCCACGAGCTGCTCGACGTCGTCACCCTCGCCGACCGGCAGGTGGCGTTGGAGGGCGGCCGGGTGGTCGCCGACGGACCGGTGGAGGAGCTGGCGAGCGCGCCGTCGACGCAGTTCCTGGCGGACTTCGTGGGGCTCAACCTGCTCGGCGGCGTCGCGCTGGCCGAGGACCGGGTCGATCTCGGCGGGCAGAACATCATCGGGATGCCGAACGGCGACCTGGCAGCCGGCAGGCACGCACGCGTCACCGTCGCGCCCGATGCGGTCGCGATCCACAGGGAGATGCCCGAGGGCAGCCCGCGCAACGCGATGCGGGCGCAGGTGATGCGGGTCGAGCCGGGCGGCGCAGTGGTGGGGGTCACCGTCGATCTCGGGGGGCAGCCGTTGCGCGCCTCGCTGACTCCGGGCGCCGTCGCCGAGTTGGCGCTCATGCCGGGCGACGACGTCGTCGCCGTCATCAAAGCCACCCAGGTGCGGCTGCATCCCGCCCACTGATCCCAAGGGCGGGACCGTCGGCGGCTACTGGACCTCGTACTTCACGACGTCGGGGTTCTCGCGCACGGCGTCGCACGCGGCCTGCAGGCCCATGACCAGCTCGGGGCGGGTGAGTGTGCCGCGGAGGAACTCGGCCATCGCCCCGCCCGCCTCCTCGGCGAGCCCGTAGAAGTGGAGGAAGCGCCAGTGGAAGACGTGCTCACCGGCGTTCGCGAGCAGACGGGTCTGCGTGTTGAGGGCGTGCGAGTCCGACGTCGAGGCCGCGCCGCGGACCACCGTCGGCAGTTCGTTGGCACGCGAGAACTCCGCAGCCACCTCCCGGGAGAGCATGGTGCGCAGCAGTTCCAGCGCGCCGGCGGGGTTGGCGGCAGCGCGGGGGACGAAGAAGCTCTCCTCGGCGGCCGCGTGGACGGCGGCGACGGGTAGGGCCGGTGCGCTGGTGATCGTCGGGACGGGGGCGACGACGGGCAGGAAGTCGTCGGGCATCGCCGCGCGCGTGGCGCGGATGATCGTGGCTCCCGCGGGGCAGAGGAGGGCCCCGGCGTCCGTGCCCCAGCTCTGCTGCGCGTCGTCGACCTCCTGGACGTGGCCTGCCCCGACCAACGCCTGGACGGCGTCGAGGGTGCGGGTGACGGCGGGGTGCTGCCAGGCGTCGGGCTCGAGGTTGTCGAGCGCGCGACGCAGGTCGTGGCCGCCCTCCTTGATCGACGACGCGATCACCATGGTGAGCAGGTCGCCGACCTGCGTCGGGTCCCAGGACAGCAGGGGTCTGCCGTCGGCGGCCGCGAGTTCGCCGAGCTCGTGCATCGCGTCCCAAGTCTCCGGCGGTGCCCACGCGCGTTCGCTGAACGTGGTCTCCGAGTACCAGAGGCCGTGGACGATCAGGGTGTACTGCATGGCGAGCTGGGCGCCGTCGACGATGCCCGGGGTGAGTGCTCCCGTGTAGAGGGTCTCCCGGATCGTCGCGCCGTCGAGGTTGTCGGCGTCGAGCAGCGCGTCGAGGGGGAGGAGGTCGTCGGCGATCTCCGCTAGCGGCAGCTGGGCGTCGCCGGCGTTGTTGACCAAGTCCGGTGGCGCGGTGTCGAGGACGGGGCCCACCTCGTCGCGGATGTTCTCCACGCCGTCGACGACGACCTCGACGCCGGGCCTGTCGGACATGAGCCGTTCGGCTGCCGCGTCGAGCACCTGGCCGCGCAGGGGGCCGACGTGCACCGTCGCCCGGATCGTGGACGGCACCCGCAGGCCGAAGGGGCCCACCGTCGGGGTGGGCGTGGGCGTTGGCGCGGGTGCCGAGGGTGTCGGGGTGAGGGTGGGGTCCGGCGTCGGGGTGCAAGCAGCCAGGGCGAGCGCCGCCGAGCCCGCGAACAGCGAGCGACGCGGGACCGGAATCATACGGGCAGCGTACTGCGCCGCCGGGCTCAGCGCCCGGCGGGGCGGACGCGGGTCAGCGGCCGGTGCCGGCGTAGACCGTCGCGTCGCTCTCGGCGTCGAGGCCGAAGGCCGTGTGGGCGGCGCGGACCGCGTCGTCGATCGCCTGCGCGCCGACGATCACCGAGATGCGGATCTCGGAGGTGGAGATCATCTGGATGTTGACGCCCGCGTCGGCCAGTGCCGAGAAGAACGTGGCGGTGACGCCCGGGTGGGAGCGCATGCCGACCCCGACGACGGAGACCTTGCCGATCTGGTCGTCGTAGCGGATCGTCTCGTAGCCCACCTTGTCCTTCACGTGCTCGATCGCCGTGATCGCCTTGCGGCCGTCCTCGGCAGGCAGCGTGAAGGAGATGTCGGTCTTCTCGACGCTGAGGTCGGAGATGTTCTGGACCACCATGTCGATGTTGATGTCGGCGTCGGCGATCGTCTGGAAGATGGCGGCGGCGTTGCCGACGCGGTCCGGGACCCCGACGACGGTGATCTTCGCCTCGCCACGATCGTGTGCGACGCCGGTGATGATGGCTTCTTCCATGTCAGTTCCCTTCAGTTCTTCCTGTGAGACCACCCACGTGCCGGGGTTGTCGGTGAATGAGGAGCGGACGTGCACGGGCACGTTCTCGCGGCGCGCGTACTCGACGCAGCGCAGGTGGAGGATCTTGGCGCCGGCGGCGGCCATCTCCATCATGTCCTCGTAGGAGATCATGCGGATCTGGCGGGCGCTCTTCACGATCCGCGGGTCGGCGGTGTAGATGCCGTCTACGTCGGAGTAGATCTCGCAGTGGTCGGCGCCCAGCGCGGCGGCGAGGGCGACGGCGGTGGTGTCGGAGGCGCCGCGGCCGAGGGTGGTGACGTCCTTGGTGGTCTGCGCCACGCCCTGGAACCCGGCGACGATCGCCACCTTGCCCTCATCCAGCGCCTTCTCGACGCGGCCGGGGGTGATGTCGATGATGCGGGCGTTGCCGTGGATGGGGGTGGTGATGACGCCGGCCTGCGAGCCGGTGTAGGAGACGGCGTCGACGCCGATGTCCGAGAGCGCCATCGCCAGCAGCGCCGCGGACTGGCGCTCGCCGGTGGTGATCAGCATGTCCAGCTCACGCGACTTCGGGAAGGGCGAGACCTGCAGCGCGAGGTCCATGAGTTCGTCCGTGGTGTCGCCCATGGCCGAGATCACGACGATGACGTCGTTGCCCTCACCGCGTGCACGGGCGATGCGGCGCGCGACGCGCTTGATGGACTCGGCGTCGGCGACCGAGCTGCCGCCGTACTTCTGGACGATGCGACCCATGGGGACTCCTTACTCATTGCCAACGCTTAGCCTAATGCGCCGTGCAAGGGCGCGGCCGGGGGAGTTCCACGTGTCGGGGCATTGACGTCGCGCGCGCGGATCTGTCACTCTTTTTCCATGCGTAAGTGAGCCTCCGCCCGACCGTCGAACCATCGATTCGACGCGGCCTCCCCGACCCCCAGCTCAGCCCTGTCCGAGGAATTCCATGCTCACCATTCGCGAAATCAACGTCCTTCCCGACCACCACGACGACCCCGACTGGGTCACCACCTGCGCGCTGTCGCGCCAGTACGACCGGGAGCTCATCGGCGACACGGGGTGGGACACCGATCCCGCCACGGACCTCGCCGGCGCGAAGGCCGACGAGGACAGCTTCCGGCGGCGGTGGTTCGCCGAGATCGACGGCGAGGCCGTCGCCTACGCGCACCTCCGCGTGAACCGTCGCGACGATCCCGACATGGCCTTCGTGCTGATCTACGTGCGGCCGGAGCATCGACGTCGCGGCGTCGGCCAGCGGCTGCTGGGCACGCTCGAGGAGGCGGTCCGCGAGCTCGCGCCCGCGCGACTCACGAGTTGGGTCACCACGCCGGTGCCCGGCGGGGCGACGATCAGCCCGGCGCACGGCGTCGGCGCGGTCCCGGCCGACCACGACGGGGTGAAGATGGCGTTGCGGGAGGGGTTCACGCTGGCCCAGGTGGAGCGCGTCAGCCGATACGACTTCGACCGGCCGCTCGTCGATCCGCAC
>JAAYZP010000069.1 GCA_012514785.1 Propionibacterium sp.
ATCGGGTTGGTGCGCTTGTAGGCCTCGCCGAGCAGGACGGACAGGACGACGAGCCCCACCCAGAGCCACACGTAGATGAAGCCCACGGACGGGTTGTCGATGCGGTCCACACCGAAGATCAGCGCGATGGCCGCCAACGCCCAGATCAGCCCCGCTGCCACGCGGAAGGCGACGGAGGCGCCGGTGGAGTCGACGAAGCGGGTGAGCCGCGGCATCGGCGTGCCGGCGTCGTCCTCGAACTTCGAACGTTTCCAGGCGAAGAACAAGACCCAGAAGGTGATCAGCAGCACCGCGCCGGCGCCGGCGACGACGGCCTCGAAGGGGAGCGGGAGGTCGGCCCGCGAAGCGATTCCGTGGAGGGTGATCACGAGACGGTCAGCAACATGTAGACCTGATCGGTCTCATGGCTCTCGATCTCGTAGGTGCCCGCCATGTTGGCCTCGAAGACGCTTTCGACGGTTTCCCCGGCCGGCGCGTCGACGTAGAACTCGTAGCCGTGCACGTGGACCCGGTCGTCGAATTCGCTCGTGACCAGCAGCGTGACCTCGGCCCCGAGATCGATCTGCTCTTCGAGGGGTTGGGCGAAACCACCCTCGGGGATGTGCAGTTCGACGGTCACCGGATCGGCCGTCGGCGTCGTGCAACCCACCAGGAACAGCGGGACGAACAAGAGGGTCATGACAACTCTCAGCACTTTCAACCTTTCGTCGGCCACGAACCTACCGAAGTTTTCACCGATTTGCCCGTACGCTGGACCTGTGGACAGGCAACTCGTTTTCATTCCCATCGCATCGCACGAGCTCGACGTGCTGGACGGCACTACCGAGGTGAGGCAGCGGCGCGCCTACACGGTTACCCCGGACCTCCTCGGCGAGTTGGGCTACACCCCCGACATGGTGGAGGACGCCGAGTACGCAGCGCTCGTGCTCGCTTCGATCGCGGGACTGGCGGAGTTCGGGGAGCGGGTGGTCGTCGTCGCGGAGGTCGATGCGTCGCTCGTGGAGCCGGGCGACGACTCGCCCAACGGCGAATGTCTGCTGACCCACTGCCCGCCGGCGGCGATGACGGCCTGGTTCGCCGACGCCCCCGAAGTCCGGGTACCGAAGGTGCCGCAGAAGGCCACGATCGACGAGGCCTGGGACCTGCCGCAGGTGCAGGCGCTCCTGCAGGAGCACGACCTGCTCTGGAACGACGTCGCGGAGTACCGAAGGAGACAGTGATGCCGAGGGCCATCTGGAAGGGGTCGGTGAGCTTCGGGCTCGTCGCCATCCCCGTGAAGCTGTACAGCGCCACCGAGGACAAGGACGTGACGTTTCGGCAGGTGCACGCCGAGGACGGCGGGCGGGTGCGCTACCGAAGGGTCTGCGAGCAGTGCGGCCAGGAGGTGCCCTACTCCGACATCGCCAAGGGCTTCGAGGCCGACGACGGCCGGATGGCCGTGCTCACGGACGAGGACTTCGAGAACCTGCCGCTCAGCACCATGAAATCCGTCGACGTCGTGCGCTTCGTCGACGAGGACGAGGTGGACCCCACCTACTTCATCAAGACGTACTTCCTGGAGGCCGACCAGATCGGCGTCAAGCCCTACGTCCTGCTGCGCGAGGCACTCGCCCGCCGCAACAAGGCCGCGGTGGTGAAGGTTGCGCTGCGCAGCAGAGAATCCCTCGCGTTGGTCAGGGTGCAGGAGGAGCTCCTCGTGCTGCACACCATGCTCTGGCCCGACGAGCTGCGCGACGGCGACTTCGCCGCCCCGCCCGCGGACATCGCCATCTCCGAGGACGAGATCAAGCTCGCCGACCTGCTGATCGACCAGCTGGAGGGCGAGTTCGACCCCAGCCTGTACACGGACAGCTACCGCGAGGCGCTCATGCAGGTGGTGCACGCCAAGCTGGCGGGTGTGCCGCTGCCGGAGCCCGGCGACGAGGACACCTCCACGGGCGACGTCATCGACCTGATGGCGGCGCTGAAGGCATCGGTGGCGGCCATCGAGGCGCGGCGGGGGAAGACTAGCGCGTGAGCCAGACCCCGGCGCGCTTCTCGATGCCCCGGAACGCCGCGACGACGAACGGCTCGATCTGCGCCTCCACGCGCTTGCCGACCAGCGGGATCTTCACCTTGAGTTCGCCGTCGTAGGTGCCGACGGTGTTGCCGTCCTGCGGCGTCAGCAGCCCGAGGGCCGCCGCCTCCACGGGCATCCCGGGCACCTTCACCTCGACCGAGCCGGGGATGGAGCCGTCGGAGCGGGCGCCCGAGAACTGCATCATGAGCGAGAGCTTCACGGTCTTGCCGATCACCGACTGCACGTTGGCGGGGGTGGGAATCTCCATGTCGAGCTCGGTGCGGTCCGCGAGGATGCGCGCGCTGTGCTCCTTGGCGCCGGCGTGGCTCGCGACGTCGGCGATGAACTCTTCGTTGCGGAGCAGGTCGACGACGCGGTCCGGGGTGGCGGGGAACGCCTGCTGGAAAGCTAGCTTCATGGCGGCAATCCTAGTGGGCCCCCGCACCATCGCCGCACCACGCGATCGATGCGCGACACGATCGCCACCTCCCCGCGTGGCCCCGGATGAAGCCCACTAGGATGCCGATATGCGAATTGACTTGCACACTCACTCGGATGTCTCCGACGGGACGGACACGCCCACTGCGCTGGTGCACAAGGCGGTCCAGGTCGGATTGGACGTCATCTCACTCACCGACCACGACACGTTTGCCGGGATCGCGGAAGCGCAGGAAGCCGGCAGGAGGACGGGGCTCAAGGTCGTCAGCGGCCTGGAGATGTCCACCAAGTTCGAGGGCAAATCGGTCCACCTGCTCGGCTACGGGTGCGACGTGCGCAACCGGGACCTCACCGACGAGTTGGCCCGCATTCGCGCGGGCCGCGTCGAACGGCTCCCGCGCATGATCGACAACCTGCGGGCAGCGGGCATCGAGATCACCATCGACGAGGTCTACGACCACGCGGGTGCGGCAGCGGCGGTGGGCCGGCCGCACGTCGCGGACGTCCTCGTGCAGAAGGGCGTGGTCGCCAACCGCGACGAGGCGTTCCGGACGTGGCTGGGCGAGGGGATGCCCGGCTACGCCGAGCGGTACGCCTGCCCGCTGGAGCGGGCCATCGACCTGGTCCACGCGGCGAAGGGCGTGGCCGTCATCGCCCACCCGTGGTCGCGGGAATCGAGGGCGGTGCTCACCGCGCCCGTGCTGGAGCGGCTGGTGAAGGACTACCAGCTGGACGGGATCGAGGTGGACCACCCGGACCACGACGAGGCCACCCGCGAGCTGCTGTTCGAGATGGGCGCCAGGCTGGGCCTCGTGCGCACCGGGTCCTCCGACTACCACGGGCACGGCAAGGAGAACAACGACCTGGCCTGCAACACCACCCGCCCGAGCGCCTACAACGAGCTGGTGGGCCGCATCCGGCGCCGCGGCGGCTGGATCTGAGCCGGACGGTCGCTCGCTGGCGCTCGCGTCGACTTGTTTGCTGGTTGAGCCGCTTGATGATTGAGCCAGCGCCGCGACGTAGTCGCTGCGCGTCGGTCGAAATCACCGTCAGCACGCGCTGGGACCGGGTTCCTGCGCAAGTCACTTAGCCGTCTGGATTTCCCCTACCGGTGGGGAAATCCTGACGGCTAGGGTCGGGTCAGGCGACGGGGCGCAGGGTGGCTTGCGCGAGGGTCCAGGCGAGGACTTCGGGCATGGGTGGTTGTTCCCACGCAGGATCATCGGCCGGCGGGTCGGGGAGGTGTTCGGGTGGGTCGGGTGGCCGCCATCGCTCCTCCGGCGCCGGTGGCGGGGCCGGGGTGCGTAAGCGCGTCGTCCCGTAGGCGGTGACGAGGTATTCGTAGCCGTAGGGGGAGCGCCAGTGGAAGATTCCGTCCTCGCCGGTTTGGATGAGTTGCCAGCTGCCGAAGGTCTTCGCCCGATGCGCGCGGCGTGAGAGTGGTCCGAGGTTCCCGAGGCGGGTTTGGCCGAGGAGGCCTTGTCGGTAGGGCTGGGTGTGGTCGGCGTCGCAATAGCGGGCTTGGCGGGTGCCGTAGGGTGCGACGTCGAAGGGGTTGCGGATCTGCATCGCCAGCCGCATCGACGCCGGCGGATCATGCACATCCGCGGACGGCATCGCCGCGGGGTCGATGACCGGCCGGATGGTGAGCTTCAGGTCCTTCAGGAACTCCGGCAACCGCTCGGCCAGGAACGCGCCCCACCCCTCCACCGTCGCCGCCCTGCCATCCGGCGTCTCGACAGCATCCGCAGGCAGATGGACGATCACATCGGCCGAGAGCTGGTCCTGCCCGAAAGCCTGACGAGCGAGAATCCCCACCGCCGTAGCGCGACGCTCCTCCCACGACCCCTCCTCTTCGGGGAGGGTTTTGGCGATGGCGTCGAGGGCTTCGTCGAGTGCGATGCCGTCGGCGCTGTCGAGTTTGCCTGAGAGGTCGGTGCAGCCGTCGACGAGTTTCCCGAGGCGGACGTAGCG
>JAAYZP010000534.1 GCA_012514785.1 Propionibacterium sp.
ATACCAAGAACACTACGGGTCACCTCTGACAAGTTTTTCCCGGAAACAGGGGTGACACGAAAAGAATCTTGAACGAGTTTCTGTCGTGGTCGGTGATGGGGCTCCTGCGCTGGTCGGGGGTGGCTTCGACGGACGCTCGCTGCTCAACGATCAAAGTGGGCAGGCCGGCCATCACGGCGCGGGTCAGCTCGTGCGGGTCACCAGCTCGTCGCACACCTGCAGTAGCGCGTCCTTCGCGTCGCCGTCCGGCAGGTCGGCCAGGTGGGCGCGCGCCTTGTCGGCGTGCTCGTGGACGACGGCCTCTGCGCGCTGCATCACCGGGTGCTCACGGAGCATCGACAGCGTGCGGGCGAGGGTGGCGTCGTCGGAGAGATCACCGTCGATCAGCGCGAGCAGCTCGGCGTCGGCGGGGTCGTCGTCGGCGCGCAACATCAGCACGGGCAGCGTCGGGACGCCCTCGCGGAGGTCGGTGCCAGGCGTCTTGCCGGTGACGTCGGAGTTGATGTCGATCAGGTCGTCGGAGAGCTGGAACACCACGCCGATCTCCTCGCCGAAGGCCTCCAGCGCATCCACGGTCGACTCCGGCGCCCCCGTAGCCATGCCACCGAAGCAGGCCGACGCCGCGATCAACGAGCCGGTCTTGTCGGCGATCACGCCGAGGTAGTGCTCCAGCGGGTCGTCGCCCGCAGCAGGGCCGACGGTCTCCGCGATCTGGCCCTGCACGAGCCGGGCGAACGTGGTGGCCTGCAACTTCACGAACTCCACGCCCAGCTCCGCCACCAGGTAGGAGGCCTGCGAGAAGAGGAAGTCGCCGACGAGGATGGCCACCGAGTTGCCGTAGAACCGGTTGGCCGACGGCGCACCGCGGCGCACGTCCGCCTCGTCCATGACGTCGTCGTGGTAGAGGCTCGCGACGTGCGTGAGCTCCATGACCATCGCCGCCTGCTGCGTGCGCCACTCGTCCGGCTCCCCGCCGAACGCCGAGGCGACGAACACCAGCATGGGCCGGAACCGCTTCCCACCCGCGGAGATGACGTGCCGGGCCGCCTCGGTGACGAACGGGGAGTTCGCCACCGCGGCGTCGGACAGGAGCACCTCGAAGCGGTCGAGCCGCTCCTCCAGTTGCCCCTCGAAGGAGGTAGTCATCAGCGGATGAACTCCGAGAAGCTATTCATGATCTCAAGGACGCCACCCGGCAGGATGCCGAGCAGGATCGTCGCCAGCGCGCTGAGCATCACGACGCTCCAGACCCACAGCGACGGGGTCGTCACGACGGTCTGGGAACCCTCTTCGGCGTCCTGGAACCACATGGCCACGACCACCTTGAGGTAGATGTAGGCCGCCACGACGCTGAGGATCACCGCGACGAGCACCAGCCAGCCGTAGCCGCCCTGGAACGCCGAGGTGAAGACCGCCAGCTTGCCGATGAAGCCCGCGGTGAGCGGGATGCCGGCGAAGCTGAGGAAGAAGAGCGTCATGAGTCCGGCGACGACCGGGTTGGTCTTGCCGAGCCCGCGCCACGCCTCGAGGCCGTTGGCCTCGCCACCGGCACGCCGCACCACCATCAGCAGCGCGAACGCGCCCACGGTCGCGAAGCCGTAGGTGAGCATGTAGAACGCCACACCACCGACCGACGACGCGGTCACGCCCTCGCCGGCCGGCACGGCGCCCACGACACCGACGAGGATGAACCCCGCGTGCGTGATCGCCGAGTAGGCCATGAGTCGCTTGATGTCCGTCTGCCAGATGGCGACGACGGCGCCCACCAGCATGCTCGCGATCGCGACGAACGCGAACAGCGGCTGCCAGTCCCATGCGGCGCCACCGAGCGCGACGTAGAACACGCGTAGCAGCGCGGCCACGGCAGCCGTCTTGGTGGCGATCGCCATGTAGCCGGTGACCGGCGTCGGGGCGCCCGTGTAGACGTCCGGCGTCCACGAGTGGAACGGCACGGCACCGATCTTGAACAGCAGGCCCACGGCCATCAGCACGAGGCCGGTGAGCAGCAGACCGTAGTTCGCGGCGCCGGCGTCCAGCGCGTCCGCGACCGCGGTCAGCGTCAGGCCGCCCGAGTAGCCGTAGAGCAGCGCGATGCCGTACAGGAACAGGCCGGAGGCCATCGAGCCCAGCAGGAAGTACTTCAGGCCCGCCTCCTGCGACAGCAGACGACGACGGCGAGCCATCGACGCCAGCAGGTACAGGGGCAGCGAGAACACCTCGAGCGCGACGAAGAGCGTGATCATCTCGTTCGCCGAGGCGAAGAGCATCATGCCCAGCAGGGTGAACAGCAGCAGCGGGAATACCTCGGTGTGCTCGCGCTTGAGCCGCACCGCCTCCCGCTCCATCGGCGAGCCGGGCACCGCGGATGCGGATGCCGCGAACGCCGACTGGCCCTCACCCGCGGCGCGCTCCGCGAAGAGCGCGACGCCGGCCAGGCCGAACAGCAGCAGCAGACCCCAGAAGATCACCGTCGGGCCGTCGAACGAGAGCAGCCCCATCGCGATCTTCTGCGCGCCGGGCTCCTCGAAGGCCTGGACCAGCAGCGCCGCGATGGCGCCCAGGATGGCCAGGACAGAGATCGACGTCTGCAGGACGTAGCGGGTGCTGCGCGGCGCGAACGCCTCGACCAGCACGCCGATGACAGCGCCTCCGAAGATCAGGATCAGCGGGAGCAGCAGCATCCACTCGACGGTGGGTGCAGAAATCTCCAAGACGTTGATCATCGTCCGCCTTCCTTCAACTGCGGGGTGGGATCCGTGACGCCGGCTACCGCGAGGAAGCCCGTCGAGGATTCATCAATGACATCCATCACCGGCTTCGGGAAGAAGCCGAGCACCAGCAGGAGCACGATGAGCGGGAAGACCGACGCCTTCTCCCGGAAGGAGAGGTCCGTGCTCACCTTCTCCTGCACCTGGTCGGTCACCGGGCCGGTCATCGTCACCTTGTACATGCGCAGCACGTACACGGCGGCGAGCACCATGCCCAGTGTGATGACTGCCGTGTGGATCGGGTAGCGCTGCCACGCGCCCGCCATCACGGTGAACTCGGACACGAACGTCGCCATGCCCGGCAGCGAGAGTGCGGAGAGGCCGGCCAGCAGGAAGAAGCCCGCCAGCATCGGGGCCACCTTCTGCACGCCGCCGAACGCATTGATGTCGGCGCTGCCGCGGCGGGCGACCATGAAGCCGACGATCAGGAACAGCGCGGCGGTCGAGAAGCCGTGGTTCAGCATGTAGAAGATCGAGCCGTTCAGCGACTGCGTGGTCAGGGCGAAGATGCCGAAGACCATGAAGCCGAAGTGGCTGATCGACGTGTAGCTGACCAGCCGCAGCAGGTCCTTGGCGTTGAGGGCCATCAGCGCGCCGTAGATCATCGAGACCACGGCCCACACCACGATCACCGGGGCCGCCCACTGCATCGACTCGGGGAACACCACCAGACAGATCTTGATGATGCCGAACGTGCCGATCTTGTCGAGGACGCCGACGAGCAGCGTCGACGTGCCCGGCGTGGCCGCCGCGGCGGTGTCGGGCAGCCACGTATGGAGGCCCGCGAGCGGGGCCTTCACCGCGAACGCGAAGAACACGCAGAGGAACAGCAGGTTCCCCGTGGCCGAGTCCAGGTCGAGTCCGCCGAGGTCGGAGATCAGCAGGCTGACCTGACCCTGCTGGACGGCGACGGCGTAGAGACCGACGACGCCCACCAGCAGCACCAGGCCACCGGCCAGCGAGTAGATCAGGAACTTGATCGCCGCGCGAGCCCTACCGTCGCCGCCGAAGCGTCCGATCATGAAGTAGACCGGGATCAGCGTCGCCTCGAAGGCGATGTAGAACAGCAGCAGGTCGCCGGCCAGGAACACGAACAGCGCGAGTCCCTGCATGAGCAGCGCGAGGGCGAAGAAGCCCCCGGTGGTGCCGCGGGCGGTCTCCCGGTCCCCCACCTTCCACTCGGCCAGCATGACCACCGGCATGAGGATCACGGTCAGCAGCACCAGGATGGCGTCCATGCCGGACATATCCAGTGCGTAGTACGCCCCGATGGGGCGGATCCAGGGCACGGACACCGACAGCGCGGCGCCGCCCAGGCTCATGGCGACGGTGACGATGCCCAGCACGAGGGTGGACAGCGCCACACCCATGCCGACGAGCTTCGCCGTTTCGCCCTTCAGGAGAGCAACGACCACTGCGCCGACGATCGGCAGCAGGGCGAGGATTGTCAAAAGCATCTTGTCTGTTCTCCCTTAGCCCAACTGACCCAGCACGATGAAGACTGCCAGCGCGACGACACCGACCGCGATCGTGAGACCGTAGGTCCGCGAGTAGCCGTTCTGGGCCTTGCGCAGCAGTCCGCCCAGGCCGGTGGCCAGGACGGCACCGCCCTCGGGCACACCGTCGACGGCCTTGTCGTCGAACCAGGCCAGCCCTGCGGCCAGGCCCTTCGTCGGCCGGATGATGGCGTGCTCGTTGAACGCATCCCCGTAGAGGTCGTTGCGCCCGGCGATCGCGAACACGTTGTTGGTCTTCGGCGCCTTCTTCGGGATGTCATCCTTGAACATGAACCATCCGATGAACACGCCGACGGCCACGACGCCGAGCG
>JAAYZP010000070.1 GCA_012514785.1 Propionibacterium sp.
GCTCTGGGCGGAGGAGTTGGCGAAGCTCGTCCGCCGCGCTCTGCGACGCTGACCCGCGGGAGCACCTGCCAGCTGATGCGAAAGTACCTCCCCGTGGCGCTGTGGGACTGTGCGAGTTGTTCCGGGATGCGGCGGAGTAAGTCTCACCTGCCCGCTGCACCGCGGCTTCAGCGATGGGGCACCTGCACCCTGTGCCGTGATGCTGCGGCGTAGGTCTCCACCGCTCGCGGCAGGGACCCACTTTCACATCCCACGGTGGGCCCCCGCCCCGGACGCCTGTGCGCCGACGTCGCAGTACAGGCGGCACCTGCCTCCGACTTCGGGGGCGAGGTGTACGAGTGCCGCCACTGACCGGCACGCATTCACACGCTCGACGAGCGGTCAGGCGGCCGCCTCGACCTCCGCCATCCTGTGGCGCACATGCTTCGTCGCTCGGTGCTCCGCGTAGAAGCTCAGGAACGGGACGGTGCCGGCCAGCGCGATGCCGAGGTACCAGACCCAGCGCCACTTCACCCGCATGCCGAGGGCGACGACGGTCACCAGCAGCAGCGCGTACAGCCAGCCGTGCGAGATGCCGACCACCATCACCATCTGGTTGCCGAACAGCTGCAGCGTCGAGCCGGGCGTGGGGATGTACTTCAACGGCATGCCGACCAGCGTGAGCAGGATGAGCAGCACGCCCACCACCCACGCCATCACCCGGTACAGGCGCAGCGACTTCGCGATACCCGGGAGATCCTCCGGCTCCAGCTCGTCGAAGTCCTCGTCGAGGAGCTCGTCGCGCTCAGTCTCTTCAGCCATTTGTCGACTTACCTCTATCTCTACTAAATGTTTTACGGTTAAAGAGCTATACGGTTTTACCGTCGATAATGGCCATGATCCGATCCAAGTCGTCGGCCGCGGCAAACTCGATCGTGATGCGCCCCTTGCTCCGGCCGATGTTGACCTTCACCCGGGTGTCAAAGTGGTCGCTCAGCTGCGTCGAGAAGGCGCGCTCGCGTTCAGACGGGAGCCTTGGCGTGCGGGGCCGACGTTCCGCACGCTCCCCCTGCCCCATGATCACCAGTTCCTCCGTCGAGCGTACCGAGAGGCCTTCGGCGATGATGCGCTCGGCCAACTCTTCCTGCGCTTCGGCCGACGGGAGCCCGAGCAGCACCTTGGCGTGCCCGGCGCTCAGTACCCCCGCCGCCACCCTGGTCTGCACCCTCGTGGGCAACCGCAGCAGGCGCAGGGTATTGGAGATCTGCGGCCGGGAGCGTTGGATCCTCGTGGAAAGCTCCTCCTGCGTGCAGTCGAACTCCTCGAGGAGCTGCTGGTAGGCCATGGCCTCCTCGATGGGATTGAGGTCCGAACGGTGGAGGTTCTCGAGCAACGCGTCCCGCAGGATGGTGTCGTCCTCAGTCTGCCGCACGATCGCAGGAATTGTGCGCTGACCAGCGCGTTCACTCGCCCGAAGGCGTCGCTCCCCCATCACCAGCTCGAAGCTGCCCGGCGTCAACGGCCGCACCACCACCGGCTGCAACACGCCGAACGCGCGGATGGACTCGGCCAACTCGTCAAGCTCGTCCTCGTCAAAGTTGTGCCGCGGCTGCTTCGGATTGGCTCGGATGGAGCGGATGTCCAGGTCCTGGAGGCTGGGACCGGCGGTGTCCGCCGTCTCCGTGCGGGTGAGCAGCCCGTCCAGGCCCCGGCCCAGTCGGCTCGGTCGCTGTGTGGTCATGACAACTCCTTCGTTTCGACCTGGTCCGCGATTTCCTCAGCTGCGCGCACGTAGGCGGCTGCGCCGTCGGAGCGCGGTTGGTAGGTGAGCACGGTCTGGCCGAAGCTCGGAGCCTCGGCGATACGCACCGAGCGTGGGATCTCAATGCTCAGCGTCTCCTCGGGGAAGTGCGAGCGCACTTCGGCGGCGACGTCGCGGGAGAGGTTGGTGCGCTTGTCGTACATGGTGAGCAGGATGTTGGTGAGCTTGAGGCGATCGTTGAGGTTGCCTTTGACGCGTTCGATCGTGTTCAGCAGAGCGGTCACACCCTCGAGTGCGTAGTACTCCGTCTGGATGGGCACGAGGATCTCGGTGGCGGCAACGAGCGCGTTCAGCGTGAGCATCCCGAGCGACGGGGGGCAGTCGATGAGGATGTAGTCCACGCCGCTGAGGTCGATGTAGTCCTCGATCGCATGCTTCAGCCGGGCCTCGCGTCCTTGCTGGATCGCCAGCTCCATCTCCGCGGCCGCGAGGTCCAGCACGGCGGGCAGGACGTGCAGGTTGGGGGAGTGGGGTGAGACCTGGGCGTGCTGGATGATCGCATCGCCCTCCACCAGCACCTCGTAGGTACCGGGCGTGCCGCTCGGATGGTCGATCCCGAGCGCTGTCGTGGCGTTGCCCTGGGGGTCGTTGTCGATCAGGAGGACGTTGAGCCCACCGAGGGCCAGACCCATGGCGACGTTGACCGCCGTCGTCGTCTTCCCGACGCCACCCTTCTGGTTCGCGACGACGAAGACCCTGGGCTCCTTCGGGCGGGGGAGTCGGGGCGGGGCTTGCGCCTCCTCGAGGATCTCCTCGCCGTACTCGCTGTTGGGATCCCAGTCTTCGGGGGTGTCGAAGCGAGCGCGGCGGGGGCCGCTGGGCAATTCGATGCCCGTTCCACGTGGAACACTCGCGTGATCCTTCCAGAAGTCATCCTTCGTAGGCTTCGGTTTTGCAGACTTCCGCTTCTTGAAGAAGAGAGGCATCGACGCTCCAATCAGTAACCCGCATGCAGCTTACCGAGTAATCCCATAGAGCGGCCAATGCCGCGCGGGGGAGGTTCTACGTGGAACATCCACCGAACCCCAAGCGACGTTCCACGTGGAACATCCGCCTGGAACAGCGCGGAGGCAACTCAGAAACTGCGGACCCGGATAGCCCGGGTGCCCTCGACCCCACCAGGCCCAGCGAGCTCCAGCACCTCGGCGCGGGCACGGTGCGAGCGCAGCACCTTGGCGGCCTTCTCGATCTCCGCCTCGGCGGACTGGCCCTTCAGGGCCACGAGTTCGCCATCCGGGAAGAAGAGCGATGCCGTCCACCCGAGCAGCCTGCCCAGGGGCGCCACGGCTCGGCAGGTCACGACGTCGAACGTCTCCGGATCATCAGGCCCGGGGGAGTAGTCCTCGGCGCGAACACGCAGCACCCGCACCCTGGCACCGAGATCGAGCTCCTCCACGGCCAGCTCCAGGAATTCGGCCCGACGCTGCATCGGCTCGAGCAGATACAGGTCCAGGTCGGGTCGCACGATGGCGAGGGGAACGCCGGGCAGGCCGGCGCCGCTGCCGACGTCCGCCACGTTCACACCCTCGGGGATCACGTCCACGAGTGCGAGGGAGTTGGCCACGTGCCGGCCCCAGAGCTTGTCCCCTTCGCGCGGTCCTAGCAACCCCCATTCGATACCTCGGTCGGCCAATATATCGACATATCGTTTTAGCTGTTCATCTGCTTCTGGATAAACAGACAAGAGCGCGGCCTTGGCCGCGCTCTCGTCCTGCATGGTCTCTTCGCTCACGGCGTCTGGACGACGACCCGGCGGTGGGGCGGCTCGCCCTCGGACTCACTCACCAGACCGGCGGCGGCGACCTCGTCGTGCACGATCTTGCGCTCGTAGGCGTTCAGCGGCATGAGGCGCACCGGATCGCCGCTCTCTTGGACGTCGGCGATCGAGTCCTTCGCCATGGCGATCAACTCCGCCTTGCGACGCTCACGGTAGCCGGCGACGTCGAGCATCAGCCGCGACCGGTGCCCGGTCTCCGTCATCACGACGAGGCGGGAGAGCTCCTGGAGCGCGTCCAGCACCTTGCCGTCCTTGCCCACCAACAGCTCCGACTCGGTGTCGATCACGATGTGCGCGCGAGACTCGGAAACGGAGTTCTCGATGTCGCCGTCGAGGTCGGCGATGTCCAGCAACTCCTCGAGGTAGTCGGCGACGAGATCACCCTCGGCCAACAGACTCTCCTGGTTGTCACTCATGACGGTTCCTTTCAGTTCTTCTTGCGCTGGGAACGAGACTGCTGCCGTGGCTGCTGCCTCGTGACGATGCGCTTACCACTGGCGTCCGTGCGGACCGTGGAGCGCGTGACCTGCTGACGCTGCACCTTGGGCTTGGCGTCCTCGGTGCCCTCGTCCGTCGACGTCTGCGCGTCGGTCGAAACTTCGGTGGGGGAGGCGGGGCTGCCGACGGTGCGCGTCGTCGCGCCACCCTTGCGGCCGCGCTTCTTGTTGCGCTTCTCACGGCGCTTCGCGAGCACCTCGGCGGGGTCCTGGCCCTTCGCCTTGAGTCGCTCCTCCCAGTCGATGTAGGCCGGGGTGTTAGGCGCCGGGTTGTTGCGGATCAGGAGGCCCTGCTGCGCCATCGTCCAGATGTTGGAGGCGAGCCAGTACAGCAGCACGCCGATCGGGATGACGGTGGAGGACGCCGCGTAGATCACGGGGAAGAGGTAGAGCATCATCTTCTGCTGCTGCGCCATCTGACCCTTGAGGGCCTCCGGCGGCATGTTCTTGCGCATCAGCTGCAGCTGCGTGACGAACAGCGCCGCCACCATGAGGATGACGAGCAGGATGCCGAACACCTGCGTCGCACCGAAGGGCGTCAGCGGGAAGATGCGGTCGGCGAGACCGGCGCCGAACAGCTCGGCCTCCTGCAGCGACTGGACGACCTCGGGGCGGTCCTTCAACCATTGGCCGCGGACCGTGTTGTCGGAGGCGCCCTGGAGCACCCGGAAGAGCGACAGGAAGATCGGCATCTGCACCAGCAGGGGGAAACAGGACGCCATGGGGTTGACGCCTTCCTCCTTGTACAGCTTCATCGTCTCCTGGCCGAGGCGTTCTCGGTCGGCGCCATACTTCTTCTGCAGGTCGGCGATCTTCGGTTGGAGCAACTGCATGTTGCGCGAACTGTTGATCTGTCTGACGAACAGGGGGATCATCGCGGAGCGCACCACGATGGTCAGTGACACGATCGCGAGCGTCCACGCCGCACCGGAGGGCAGGTTGAGCCACACGCCCCAGATCCAGTGGGCACCCACCAGCAGGCCCGACACCACCCAGTAGAGCGGCTGCATCATCGTCGAGAGTCCACCGTAGATGGAGTCCCAGACGCTCAGGGAAACGAACAGATCGATCACTTGTCTACCTCATGATTGGTGGAGGCTTCTTGAGCCTCCCAGGCTAGGCGTTCGGGAGTGCCGGGCACGTAGTCGACCCCGCCCTTGGACCAGGGTTGACACCGCACCAAGCGTGCCACAATCAATCCGACCCCGATGACGGCACCCCGCGCCTCCAGCGCGCGCAAGCCGTACGCCGAGCAGGTGGGGTGGTACTTGCAGACGTCGCCGTAGAGCGGCGAGATGAACTTGCGCCAGCCCTTTACGAACCAGATGAGCGGGTACTTCACGATCACGCCGCCCTTCGGAAGGCGCGCTGCCAGGCGCCGGCGAGATCGGTGCCCAGGTCGTCCCCGGCGACGGCGGCCGGAGGGAGCGCCCGGACCACGACGTCGGTGGGGTAGGGCGGCTCCAGATCGCGCACCAAGTGGCGCAGCCGGCGCTTCACGCGGTTGCGGACGACGGCGTTGCCCACCTTCTTGGACACGACAAAACCCACCCGCGTCGTTTCGGGTGGATTCTGGGTATCGGGCCGACGTACGTGCACGACGACCGACGCCGTGGCTGCCCGGGAGCCGCCGCGAAAGCAGGCAGCGAAGTCAGCCGGCGATTTCAGGCGCTGGCTAACGGGCAGCATCGGGCAGTCAGGCGGAGATCTCGGCGCGGCCCTTGCGACGGCGGGACGCCAGGATGGCGCGGCCGGCGCGGGTGCGCATACGGGCACGGAAGCCGTGCGTGCGGCTCCGGCGACGATTGCTCGGCTGGAAAGTTCGCTTGGTCATAGGAGTACTCCCGAATTATGCTTGGCAAGAGTTGACCCGGCCCGTGGGCAGGAGTCAGTGGCTGTCGCGAAGACAGCGGCCCCACAACGATACGCTCCTGAACCCAGTTTGGACAAACCGAAGAATGCATTACACAAATTACATCCGTGTAGTCCAGCCGACACACCGAGCGATTCGTCGATTTGGGTTGCGGAAATCGGCTGATGGGACTAGCTTCTAGTCTCCCAGCCCACGTCGTTTCGGCCTGTGGGTAACTTTGTGGAAATGTGGACAACTGAGCGTGAGCTCCCGAGCGGTGACAAGGGGTCATAGGTGACAGACGGCGCTGACCTCGAGTCCCTCTGGGACTCGATAGTCACCTCGGTCGATGCTCCGACCCGCGCCTGGCTACGCCGAACGAAGCCGATCACGATGCACGGCACCACCCTGATGCTCGCGGTCACCGACGAACCCACCCGGGAACGCATCGAGTCCCGCCTGCGCCAGCTCATCGAGGAGCGGCTGAGCGAGAGCTGTGGACAACCCACCCACCTCGCCGTCATGATCGACCCCTCCCAGGTGCCCGACCCCGAGCCCCCGGCGGCGGCACACGTTGATCAGGACACCGTCGCCCAGATGCCCGAACCCCTGCTCGCGCAGCCGAGGAACGACACCGAACTGCGTCTCAACCCGCGCTACACGTTCGAGAGTTTCGTCGCCGGTGCCTCGAACCGGTTCGCGCACGCCGCCGCGGCCGCCGTCGCGGAGACGCCCGGCAAGTCGTACAACCCGCTGCTCATCTACGGCCCCTCGGGCCTGGGAAAGACGCACCTGCTGCACGCCATCGGGCACTACGTGCGCAGCTACTACGAGAATCTCCGGGTCAAGTACGTCTCCACCGAGGAACTCACCAACGACTTCATCAATGCGATCTCGAACAACCGCACCGCGGAGTTCCGCAGCTCGTATCGCGACGTCGACGTCCTCCTCATCGACGACATCCAGTTCCTGGCCGCCAAGGTGCAGACGCAGGAAGAGTTCTTCCACACCTTCAACACGCTCCACAACGCCCAGAAGCAGATCGTGATGACCTCGGACCGGCCGCCGAAGCTGCTCGAGGCGCTCGAGCCGCGTCTGCGCTCGCGCTTCGAGTGGGGCCTGATGACGGACATCCAACCGCCCGACCTCGAGACGCGCATCGCGATCCTCAAGAAGAAGGTGGCGGCACAACGGCTGACCGCGGGCACGCAGGTGATGGAGCTCATTGCGCAGCGGATCACGACGAATATCCGCGAGCTGGAGGGTGCGCTCACGCGCATCGCGGCGCTCGCGAGCCTCAACCAGCAGGAGATCACCCTCGATCTCGCGGAGGAGGTCCTCAACGACCTCCGTCCCGAGGGCGAAGTCAAGGTGGACGCCGAGTCGATCATGCAGGCCACCGGTCAGTACTTCGGCATCGCCGTCGACGACCTCACCGGGCCCAGCCGCGTGGCGAGCATCGCCATGCCCCGCCACATCGCGATCTATCTGTGCCGCGAGCTCACCGACCTCTCGCTGCCGAAGATCGGCGCGAAGTTCGGAGGGCGCGACCACTCGACGGTGCTCAACTCCGTGCGCCGCGTGAGCGACAAGATCGGGGAGGATCGCGCGATCTTCACCCAGGTCACCGAGCTCACGAACAAGATCAAACAGAGCTGAGCTCGCCATCCGACGGCCCTCTGGGCCGAGCCATCGCCCCAGTGCAAGCTTGTCAACCGTGCTCGGTTGACGACCCCGCACTGTGTCCCCGGGGCCGCCAAAGATGTAGTTACAGCCTGTGGAGAACCCGTGTGCAGGAACTGTCGACAGGGCTGTGGATAACTTCTGGCGCCGATCCCTCCACAAATCCTCACCGTGTAGTTCGACAGGTTCGGCGAAGTTCTCCACAGGCCCGCTCCAGCGCAGGGACAAGGCATGATGTGAGTTGTCAACAGTCTCCACAGCAGTGACTACTACTATGAGTAATTACACATCCCAAGTGTCTTCAAAGACTCTGCCGTGGAAAGCTTGGAATTACAGGAGGTAGCCTGAGCGCCGTGGGTGTGGCAGCAAGAGCAATGGGATTGCGGAAGGTCTACGGCAGCGGTGACGCCGAGGTCGTAGCGCTCGACGGCGTCGATTTCGAGATTCGGGCGGGCCAGTTCACCGCCATCATGGGGCCCTCGGGCTCCGGCAAATCGACGCTGATGCACCTGCTCGCCGCGCTCGACACCCCCACCTCGGGCCAGGTCTTCCTGGGGGAGACCGACGTCGCGAGCCTGGCCGACACGCCCCTCACCGAGCTGCGACGCGAACGCGTCGGCTTCATCTTCCAATCGTTCAACCTGGTCCCGACGCTGACCGCCCGGGAAAACATCGTGCTGCCGTTGTCGATCGCCGGCAAACCGGTCGACGAGGAATGGTTCGACACCATCGTCGGCACGCTCGGCATCGGGGACCGGCTCACCCACAAACCCTCCGAGCTCTCCGGCGGGCAGCAGCAGCGCGTCGCCTGCGCCCGGGCCCTGATGAACCGACCCGACCTCGTCTTCGGTGACGAGCCGACGGGCAACCTCGACTCCGCCTCGGCCGACGAGGTGCTCAGCTTCCTGCGCACCAGCGTCGACGAGTTCGACCAGACCGTGGTGATCGTCACCCACGACGCCCGAGCAGCCAGCTACGCCGATCGCGCCGTGTTCCTCTCCGACGGCCGCATCGTCGAGGAGATCTACGGGGCGACGCACGAGGAACTGCTGCAGGCCACCGCCCGGATCTACGCACGCTCCGACGGCGAGGAGCCGGCGCCCGCGCCGTCGCAGGCCAGGCCCCGACGGGCCCTGTGATGCTGAAGGCCACGCTGCGCTCGCTGCTCGCGCGCAAGTCGCGCCTGCTGCTCAGTGCGCTGTCGATCGTGCTGGGCGTCGCGTTCGTCGCCGGATCGTTGATGTTCACCAACCTGCTCTCGCGCAGCTTCGACGCGATCGTCAGCTCCACCGTCGGTGATGTCAACGTGGTCACCGCGGACTCCGGGTTCGCGGATTTCACCACAGCCGTCCCCGAGGTGGAGTCGCTGCTCACCCCCGACGACGTCGCCCGCATCGCGGCGGTGGAAGGCGTCGAGCGTAGTCAGCCGCTGGTATCGTCGGCGCAGATGTACCTCGTGGATGCCGACGGTCAGCTGGTGGCGATCAGCGGCGCGCCCGGCATCGGCAGCAACTGGCACGACACGCCGGCCGCCGGCGGGCTCGAGGGTCCGCGCATCGTGGAGGGCCGGGCGCCGGACGGGACGGGGGAGGTCGTCGTCGACCCCAGCACCGTGGAGCGCGCCGGCTACGCCATCGGCGACGAGGTGGACGTGGCCACCCCGCTGGCGGGCGTGGAGCCGATGACCCTGGTGGGGACCGCGACGTACGGCTCCGGCTCCACCGCAGGCGCCAGCTACCTGTTCTTCACCCTGGAGGACGCGCAGCGGCTCATGCTTGGCGGCGCGGACCGCTACCAGGGGGTGTGGATCCAGACCGCGCCGGAGGCGGACGTCGACGTCGTCGCCGCTGACATCGACGCGCTGCTGCCCGACGGGTTCCAGGCCACCACCGGCGAGGAGATGGCGGCCGAATTCGAGGAGTTGCTCGACGTCGGCCTGGGCTTCGTCAACAACTTCCTGCTGATCTTCGCGGCCATCGCGCTGCTGATCGCCACACTGCTGATCCTCAACACGTTCTCGATCCTCGTGGCCCAGCGCGCCCGCGAGATGGCGCTCATGCGCGCCATCGGCGCCACCAGGCGGCAGGTGCGCCACTCGGTGCTGCTCGAGGCCGCCATCGTCGGGATCATCGGCTCGACGCTCGGCATCCTGCTCGGCTACGCGCTGGTCTGGGGCCTGCTGGCGCTGATGTCCGGCCTGGGGCTCAGCCTCGGGGAAGCGGTGCCGCAGCTCACCATGCCCGCGGTGGTGGCGAGCTACGCCGTCGGCATCGTGGTGACCGTGATCGCGGCGCTCGTGCCCGCCGTGCGCGCCTCCCGCACCCGCCCCGTCGAGGCGCTCGCCGAGGCCGCGGCACCGAAGAACGACGGCGGGGGCGGCGTGATGACGATCTCCGGCGTCGTGCTCATGGAGATCGCGGTGGCGCTCATCGTCTGCGGCGTCTGGCTGGACGTCCCCAGCCCGATCGCGTGGGTGGGCATCGGCGCGGCGCTGGCGCTGGTGGGCATGGTGCTGG
The DNA here is from genome assembly GCA_012514785.1 of Propionibacterium sp. Lineage (GTDB taxonomy): Bacteria > Actinomycetota > Actinomycetes > Propionibacteriales > Propionibacteriaceae > Arachnia. The sequence goes on from JAAYZP010000070.1 coordinate 10,127, forward strand.
CCGCGCCGCTCGTGGGTGCGCCGATCATCCACGGGTTGGGTTGGGTGGTCCGGCGGCTCTTCGGTGAGATCGGCCGCATCGCCGTGCTGAACTCCCAGCGGCAGCCGCGCCGCACCGCCGCCACGGCGGCGACGCTGATGATCGGACTGGCGCTGGTGACCACCGTCGCCGTGCTCGCCGCGAGCGTGACGACGTCGTTGCGGGAGCAGCTCTCGGCGGACCAGCGTGGCGATTTCGTGCTGGCCCCGGTCAACTTCCAGCCGTTCGACGCCCGCGTGGCCGAGGAGGCGGCGCAGGTGGAGGGCGTGGACTGGGTGGCCTCGTTCGCCAGCGGCGCGGCGAGCCTCGAGGAGGGCGCGGAAGCGTCGGTGCTGCTCACCGGCACCACCACCCGCGGACTGCTCGAGGGATCGTCGACGGACATCGTCGCCGGCACCATGACCGACGAGCCGGACTCGGCCGTGATCACCTCCGAATTCGCTGCCGACGAGGGGCTCAGCATGGGCATGCTGTTCGACCTCCACGGGCCGCTGGGCAGCGCGCGGGTGCTCGTCACGGGCATCGCCGACGACGCGGGCCCCACCGGCGACGTCGTCCTGCAGCGCGAGACGTTCGCGACGATCGCCAGCGATGCGCTCGTCACGAACGCGGTGGTGTTCCTCGCGGACGGCGCCGACGCGGAGCAGGTCCGCGCGGGACTGCGGGATGCGACGTCGGATCACCCCACCGTCGTGGTGTCGGATGTGCAGGAGTACATCGACCAGGCGGTGGGCCAGTTCGAGGCGGTGGTCGCCGTGCTCTACGCGCTGCTCGGGCTCGCGCTGGTGATCTCCGTGCTGGGGATCGTGAACACACTCAGCCTGTCGGTGATCGAACGCACCCGCGAGATCGGCCTCCTGCGCGCCGTGGGGATCACCCGGGGGCAGGTGCGGCGCATGGTGAGCCTCGAGTCGGTGCTCATCACGGTGATGGGATCGCTGCTGGGCGTGCTGCTGGGGGTGGTCTTCGGTTCGGTGCTGATGGTGGTCAACCAGGATTCCGGGATCAGCGTGCTGGAGATCCCGTGGGGGCAGGTGGCGCTCTTCGTGGTGTTGGCCGCACTCTTCGGCTGGCTCGCGGCGATCGGACCGGCCCGGCGGGCGGCGAAACTGCCGGTCCTGGACTCCATCGCCACGGAGTGAGCAAGGCATGGGCCATGCCGATATGATCGACTGCGAGTAACTCACCGGGGCTCAAAGAACCAATCGCCGACGAGGGAGACCGAACGTGAAGATTCGTGTGGAGCGCGACGCGCTGGCCGACGCCGTAGCTTGGGTTGCGCGCAGCCTGCCGAGCCGCCCGACGGCCCCGATCCTGTCGGGCCTGCTGCTGTCGGCGGACAGCGAATCCGTCACGTTGTCGAGCTTCGACTCCACCACGTCGGCCAAGGTCTCGCTCGCCGCGCAGGTCTCCGACGAGGGCACGGTGCTGGTCTCCGGCCGCCTGCTGGCCGACATCGCCCGGTCGCTGCCGAACAAGCCTGTCGACCTGGTCGCGGACCACTCGAAGGTGGAGCTGACCTGCGGTTCCGCCCGATTCACGCTGCAGACCCTGCCCGTCGACGAGTACCCCACGCTGCCCGAGATGCCCACCCAGACGGGCACCGTCGACGCTTCCGCATTCGAGCGCGCCGTCTCGCAGGTGTTCGTCGCCGCGGGCCGCGACGAGCTGCTCAGCGTCTTCACCGGCGTGCGCGTCGAGATCGACGGCGACACCCTCTCCCTGCTCGCCACCGACCGTTACCGGATGGCGCTGAAGGAGATGAGCTGGAACCCCGGCACCCCCTCGGTGGAGGGCGCGGTGCTGATCCCGGGCAAGGTGCTCTCCGACACCGCCAAGGCGCTGAGCGGCGGCGACGAGGTCACGGTCTCCCTGTCCACCACCGAGGCGGAGGGTGAGGGGCTGGCGGGCTTCATCGGTGACAGCCCCCACGGCAAGCGGGAGGCCACCACGCGGCTGCTCTCGCAGGCGTTCCCCAAGGTGCGGCACCTGATGGACGTCGACGGCACCGTCAACGTGCGCGTCTCCACGGAGGAGCTCCTCAACGCGGTGCGGCGCGTGCGGCTCGTGGCCGAGCGCAACACCCCGCTGCGGATGATCCTGAACGACGACCACATCGCGCTCGAGGCCGCCACCGGCGACCAGGCGCAGGCGTCGGAGGCCATCGCTGCCAACGTCGAGATCGTGGGCGACGAGCAGTCGATCGACGCCGCCGGGTTCAACCCGCAGTACCTCCTCGACGCCCTCGGGGCGATCGACGCCCCGTTCGCGCACTTCGCGTTCACGGCGCCGGGCAAGCCGTGCCTGATCACCGGGTTGCCCACCATCGACGGCGACCAGCTGTTCGACTACCGCCACGTCATCATGCTGATGCGCCTGCCCGATACGGCATGACGCGAACCAGTTAGACCATAACTTGTGGTCTCGGCGAGCATTGGTGTCTCTTGAACCATAATTTATGGTTAAGTATGGTTCGTGGATACTCAAAAGCTGCTCGACCGGGGTGAAACGCTGCACGCGGAGTTCAAACGGAACCTTGGCGACCGCGAACTCTACGAGACCGTGGTGTGCCTTGCCAACGGTGAGGGTGGCGTGCTCCTCGTCGGGGTCGACAACGATGGTTCTGTGGTCGGCGCACCGCCGCGACACGGGGACCATACGGATCCGCACAGGGTGGCTGCAGCGATCCAGAACAACACCGATCCCTCTCTGCCCGTGGAAGTTCGTATGGAGCAGTTCGCGAACGGCGAAGTGTTGCGTATTGACGTGCCGATGGCTGATCCTGGGCCGGTCGGCACCAAGAAGGGCCTCTACGTTAAGCGGGTGCTCGGTGCCGACGGCAAGCCGGCATGTGTGCCGATCACGCCGCAGGAGCTGGTGAGCCGGGCGATCATCACGCGTGGTATCGACCCGGGGTCGGCCCCGGTGGCCGGGGCGGATTGGGATGCGCTCGATGCCAAGGAGTTCGATCGGTTCCGCAGGCTGTGCGCGCTCTCCGGAGGCGATCGTCACATGGCCAATATGGCCGACAACGATATTTGCAGGGCGCTTGGACTCATTCCACGTAGCCACCCGGTCAGTCTGGGCATGATTCTGCTGTTCGGGACCCCGGAGGCACTCCGGAGGTGGGTGCCGACAGCCGAAGTGTTGTTTCAGGACTCGCGTGATTCGAGCGCGACCAACCAGGAGTTGCGCTTGCCTCTGCTCCAACTGGCGGAGCACGTGCAGGAACTTCTCGCCGTGCGTGAGGCGACTACGGAGGTCATCATCGGTGCCCACCGTGTCGACATCCCACTGATCTCCTCGTCGACGAGGAGAGAAGCCGTCGCGAATGCCTTGGTGCACCGCGACTATTCGGTGCTTGGCCCAATAGTGATCCGCCTCTCCGAAAACGAGTTCGGAATCACCAGCCCGGGTGGCTTCCCACCGGGCGTCACGATCGCCAACATCCTTGAACAGAGTCGCCCACGGAGCATCGCGCTAGCAGATGCCTTCAAACGCGCCGGCATGGTTGAGCGACGGGGCAAAGGCGTCAATGAGATGTTCGAGTCCCAGCTGCGCGCCGGACGTGACATGCCGAGCTATGCGCTGTCGAGTGCCGACTCCGTCGCGCTGTCGGTCCCCCTCAGCACGACAGATCTCGACCTCGTGCGCTTCCTCGCTGCGATCCAGACGGAGCGTCAGCACGATCTTTCACTCGAGCAACTGCGTGTTGTGCACGAAGTGAAAGCGTCGGGCGCTTTGACGAGCAGCGAACTGGCGGAGTTTCTCTCCATGACACCGGCGACTTCGCGAAGCGTCTCCCGGACATTGGTAGAGCAGGGCATCCTCGAAGTCCGTGGTCAGGGTAGGAACCGCCGATTCCACCTGACTGCCCGTTTCTATGATCTCGCCAAGGATCGCGCGGCGTACGTGCGGCTGAAACAGATAGACCCGCTGCAGCAGGAACAGATGGTGCTCGACTACGTCGCCACCTATGGGCAGATCACGCGATCGATCGCCATGGATCTCTGCCAGATCGGCGTTAGTGATGCGAGACGTCTGCTGAAATCTCTCACCGCCCAGGGCAAGCTCGAACTGCGAGGCATCCGCCGGGGGGCCCATTACGTTCTCCCCAGTCGATAGGCTCGGCGTAGCTATGTTCGTCACTTCTCTCGAGCTCACCGACTTCCGCAACTACGCCGAGGCGTCGCTGCAGCTGACCTCGGGTGTGACGGTCTTCGTCGGCTCCAACGGGCAGGGTAAGACGAACCTCGTCGAGGCGCTCGAATACCTGTCGACGGCGTCGTCGCACCGTGTCTCCTCCATCGTGCCGCTCATCCGGGCGGGGGAGGAGTCGGCGATCGTGCGGGCCCGGGTGCAGGCCTCCGCCGACGATGACCGCGAGATCCTGCTGGAGCTGGAGATCGCGCGCGGCCGGGCCAACGTCGCCCGCCTCAACCGGGCCCCGCTGGCGAGGCCGAGGGACATCGTCGGGATGCTGCGTACGGTGGTGTTCTCGCCGATGGACATCGCGATCGTGCGTGGGGATCCGTCGGATCGGCGCGACTGGCTCGACTCGCTCGTGATCACGCGCTGGCCCCGGATGGTGGGCGTGCGCCAGGACCTCGACCGCGTGCTCAAGCAGCGCAACGCCCTGCTCAAGGGGATGGCGGGGCGCTCGTTCGTGCCCACCGGCGGGGACGAGGAGATCACGCTGTCGGTGTGGAACGACCAGCTGGCGACGATCGGGGCCGAGCTGCTGCACGCGCGCCTCGACACGCTGACCGATGTGCGGCCGTTCGCGCAGGCCGCCTACGAGGCGATCGCGCCGGTGAACAACCAGATCTCGGCCGAGTACAAGACCTCGATTAGACTCGACGGTGTGGCTGAGGCCGAGGATGTCCGCGCTGCGCTGAAGGAGCGCCTGCTGGAGGCGATGGAGGAGTCCCGCGATGAGGAGGTGCGCCGGGGCGTGACGCTGATCGGGCCGCAGCGCGACGACGTGACGCTCTCGATCGGTGAGCTGCCGGCGAAAGGGTACGCGTCGCACGGGGAGAGTTGGTCGTTGGCGTTGTCGCTGAGGCTGGGAGGGTTCGAGTTGGTGAGGGATGACGGGGTGGAGCCGGTGCTCGTGCTCGACGACGTGTTCGCCGAGCTGGATTCGTCGCGCCGCGAACGGCTCGCCGGGGCCATCGGGCACGCCGAGCAGGTGCTGATCACGGCGGCCGTGGGCTCCGACGTGCCGGACTTCCCGTCCGAGCGGCGCTTCCACGTCGAAGCCGGCACGGTGGGGCCGAGCGTAGGTGGTTGAGCCGGTGAGCGAAGCGAACGAGGGTCCAAACCCAGCCGACGATGGGGCGATTCCGGAGCACGACCCCACCGGGCTCGACCTCGCCACAGAGATCGCGCGCGCCACCGCGATGAGCCAGCGCTACGCGCCCATGGCGCCGGAGCCCGTGAAGAAGCCGCCGCCGAAGGTGCGACGTCGCGGGCCGAGGGAGGAGCAGCGCTCGGGCGCGCACCCCGACGACCGCGACCCGCAGCTGATCGGCTCGGTCTTCGACACCGTCGTGCAGCGCCGGGGCTGGAGGAAGCGCCTGTCGCTGTCCACGGTGCTGCGCAACTGGGCGGGCATCGTCGGGGAGTCGAACGCGGCGCACTCGGAGCCGGTGGATTTCCGCGACGGCGTGCTGAAGATCCAGTGCGACTCGACGGCCTGGGCCACGGGCATGCGCTATTCGGCCTCCCAACTGGTGGCGCAGCTGAACGAGAAGTTGGGGGATCAGACGGTGCGGAGGGTCGACGTCGTCGGGCCGCCGCAGAAGAGTTGGAAGCACGGGATCCGGTCGGTCCGCGACGGCCGGGGCCCGCGGGACACGTACGGATGACCATGCGCACGTTCCGGGAATACATGCGCCAGGAGACGCTCGAGCAGGTGCGGCTGCGCCTGATGCCGAAGTCGCGCGGGGACGATCGGTTCGCCCGACGCCTGGCGCCGGACCTCGTGGTCTCGGCGCGGGTGGGGTCGACCCGCAACGGGCACCTTGCCACGGACAACGCATGGCTCGACCAGACCTCCACGGAGGAGGTGTGGAAGGTGGCGACGATGAACACCTCCGTCGAGCTCCTGGTCGCCGACAAGCACCTCCGAACCCTGGACGAGCGGGTCTGGACGCTGACGTCGTCGTCGTACTCGAC
>JAAYZP010000535.1 GCA_012514785.1 Propionibacterium sp.
CTCCAGGAGTACGACACCTACTCCAGCTGCGTGGAGGCGCTGTCCTCCGGTAGCGTCGACGCGCTGACCACCGACGACACGATCCTCGCCGGCTACGCCGCGCAGGAGCAGTGGTCGGGCCAGTTCCGCGTCGTCGGAGCGCCGTTCAGCGAGGAGCTGTACGGCATCGGCGTCCAGCAGGGCAGCGAGCTCTGCGGGCAGATCAACGATGCGCTGACCGAACTCTTCGAGGAGGACGCGTTCGCGGCCATCAACGACGCCAACTTCGGCCCGGCCGACTACACACCGGACCCGGCGACGAACCCGTCGACGCCCGGCGGCCACTGCAGCTGATCCACCCCTGAGGCGCGACGGGTGCGGGCCCCGCACCCGTCGCGTCCCACGACCCCCTTGAAGGCGGTGCCATGGTCGAACTCATCGAACGCTTCGATTTCTTCGGCGCGATCGGACTCACGCTCTGGCTGACGCTGTGGGGTGCGGTCCTGTCGTTCGTGCTCGGAGTCATCGTCGCCATCATGCGCCTCTCCCCCGTGAAGGCCCTGCAGTTCGCGGGCACGGTCTACGTCATCGCGTTCCGCAACACGCCGCTGACCCTCATCGTCATCGCTGCCAACCTGATCCTCTGGAACCAGCTGGGCCTCCAGTTGGCGAGCCGCGAGTCCGCGACGTACATCGTCGACACGAACATCCGGCTGGCCATCCTCGCGCTGGCCGTCTACCACGCGGCCTTCGTGTGCGAGGCGCTGCGCAGCGGCGTCAACACCATCCCCGTCGGGCAGGCGGAAGCCGCGCGCTCGCTGGGGCTGTCGTTCGCCCAGAACCTGCGCCACATCATCCTCCCCCAGGCGCTCCGCGGCGCGATCACACCGCTGGGCAACGTCCTCATCGCGCTCACCAAGAACACGACGGTGGCCACCGCCATCGGCGTCGCGCAGGTGTCGCACTCCATGGCGCGGATGATCGAGTTCCGCTCCGACGTGATCCTCATCATCTTCTTCCTGGTCGCCGTCACCTTCGTGGTGATCACGCTGCCGATGGGCATGCTGACCAGTTGGCTCTCCCAGCGTCTGGCGGTGCGGCGATGAGCGACACCCAGGTCCTGTTCGACGCGCCCGGCCCGAGGACGCGACGTCGCCACCTCGCCTACGCCGTCATCGGCGCCCTGATCGTCGCCGCCATCGGCGCGTGGGTGCTGTGGCTCCTCTGGGACGCCGGCCAGATCACACCCAACCGCTGGGCGCCCGTGTTCACCGCCGAAGCCTGGACGCAGTACTTCCTGCCCGGCATCCGGCAGACCGTCCTCGCCGCCGTCGTGTCGATGGCGCTCGCGTTCCTGTTCGGCTTCGCGATGGCCATGGGCCGCATGTCCGACTTCGCCGTCATCCGCTGGATCTGCGCAGTGATCGTCGAGTTCTTCCGTGCGGTGCCCGTGCTGATCATGATGCTGTTCGTGTTCTTCCTGCTCACCTACAACAGCAACATCACCGGCTTCACCCTGAGCTTCCTCGGCGTCGTCGTCGGACTGACCTGCTACAACGGGGCGGTCATCGCCGAGGTCATCCGCAACGGTGTGAGCTCCCTGCCCGCCGGCCAGCGGGAGGCCGGGCTGTCGGTGGGGCTCAGCCCCAGCCAGACCCGACGCCTGATCCTGGTCCCGCAGGCGCTGACCGCGATGATGCCGACGCTGCTCAGCCAACTCGTCGTCGTCCTCAAGGACACGGCGCTGGGCTACATCATCCTGTACCCGGAGCTGCTGAACCGCGTCCGCCAGATGGGTGGGCGCTTCGGCAACCTCACGGTGGCGTTCGCCGTCGGCGCGATCCTGTTCATCCTGCTGAACCTGCTGGTCACCACGATCGCACAGCAACTGGAGCGCCGCCTGCAGCACCGCCGCAAGACCGCGGCCCCGATCGCGCAGGCCGACCACCTCGCAGTCGAGGCGCATCTCGAGGTGACCCACGAGGATCACCACCGCGCCTGAGCCGCGGCTGCCGAACGCTCGACCGGCGGATTCGGCCACATGACCTCGTATGGAGGGCTATGTGGCCGATTTCGCCGGTTGAAAGAGATCAACCCGGGTCTGCTGTGGGTGCAGACCCGGGTTGATCGTCCTTGGTGGCCGTCAGGCGGCGTGGCGGCAGCCCCAGGGCTGGAGGCCGCGCTGGGCGTAGAGCCGGTTCGCGACGGTGATCTGCTGCTCGCGGGAGGCCTGGTGCGGATAGGCCGCGAAG
>JAAYZP010000071.1 GCA_012514785.1 Propionibacterium sp.
GAGCCGGCGAGGTCGGCGGAGCCACCCCACAGCTCGGGCACCTGGTCGGCCAGCGCGGCCAGCACCTCACCGGAGGCGGCGCGGGTGGACATGGAGCCCTCCTCGAAGACCGGGAGCGAGAGGTCCTGCGGCAGCTTCTGCGCGCGGACGCGCTCGAGCAGCTCGGCACCCTCGGGGTTGGCGGACTGCCAGGCCTCGAAACGCTCGTCCCAGGCGGCGCGCGCCACCTTGCCGCGCTCGGCGATCTGGTTGCGGGCGTGCTCGACGACGCTGTCGTCGATCGCGAAGGGCTCGTCCTCGAAGCCGAGGACCTCCTTCAGCGCGGTGATCTCGTCGCCGCCGATCTTGGCGCCGTGGACGCCGGCGGTGTCCTGCTTGTTGGGCAGCGGCCAGCCGATGATGGTGGTGAGCTTGATGAAGGTGGGCTTGTCCGTGACCTTCTTGGCCTCCTCGATGGCGTCGTAGAGCGCCTGGAGGTCTTCCTTGTACTCGGTGCCGCCCTGGGTCCAGTCGACCTCGAGCGTGTGCCAGCCGTACGCCTCGTAGCGAGCGGAGACGTCCTCGGTGAAGGCGATGTCGGTCTTGCCCTCGATGGTGATCCGGTTGTCGTCGTAGATCATGATCAGGTTGCCGAGGTTCTGCGTCGCGGCGAGCGAGGAGGCCTCCGAGGCCACGCCCTCCTGCATGCAGCCGTCGCCGGCGATGACGTAGACGAAGTAGTCGAACAGCGACTCACCCGGGGTGGTCTCCGGGTCGAAGATGGCGCGCTGGCGGCGGGCCGCCATGGCCATGCCGACGGCGTTGCTCACGCCGGCGCCGAGCGGGCCTGTGGTGCACTCGACGAAGCGCGTGTGGCCGTACTCGGGGTGGCCGGGGGTCTTGGAGCCCCAGGTGCGCAGCGACTGGATGTCCTCCAGCTCGAGGCCGAGGCCGCCGAGGTAGAGCTGCGCGTACTGCGTCATCGACGCGTGCCCCGCGGACAGCACGAACCGGTCGCGACCGATCCAGAACTCGTCCGTGGGATCGGTGTTCATCACCTTCTGGTAGAGCAGGTACGCGGCGGGCGCCAGCGAGATCGGCGTGCCGGGGTGGCCGTTGCCCACCTTCTCGACGGCGTCGGCCGAGAGGATCCGGGCGGTGTCCACCGCGCGCGAGTCGGTTTCAGTCCATTCAAACGTCACTGTTGCTTCCTTACATCTAGCGTTTGGCGACAGCCTAGTGGGCGGGTTTGTCGCCGTGGTGGGGTGGCCGTGGATTGCCGTCAGAAGTCGAGATCGGGCAGATCCACGAGCGAGGGGGCGTCGTCGTCCTCGTCGTCGGTGGTGCCGACGACGGCCCAGGGCGTGCCCGGCTCGTTCGGGCGGATGGTCTCCCCCATCGCGTCGCGCACGAGGCGGGCGAGGTCGTCGCCCTCGGCGGGATCGAACTTGCGTGTCTCGGCCATGGTGGCGCCTTTCTGTCCGTGGCAATAGTAGGCAATGCCCGGGGCCCCCGGGCCAGGTTCAGCGTCCCTTCCGCAGTTCGCCGCGGCGGGTGAAGATCTGCCAGAGCACGACGCCGAGCAGGACGGCCAGTACGGTGGCCGCGATCGTCGTGCCGAGATAGTCCGGCTCGAGGTCGTCGACGGGGAGCTCGCCGTCGGTGGCGTCGTCGCGCAGCTCGGGCGCCTCTCCCGCACCGAGGGCCGCGGTGACCTGGGCGACGGCTTCCTCGGAGACGTGTTGGGTGAGGCTGCAGACGTTGGTCTCGTAGCCGGAGGCGGGGTTGCCGCCGGCGAAGAGGAGCACGTCGTCGCCCGCGCGGAGGCTGGGCAGCCCGCAGGCCCCCTCCTGGTCCGGGGTGCGCACCTGGAACGGCGCGTCGAAGCTGCCCTTCCAGACGTGCGCGGGTGTGACGGTGTAGACGACGTCCATGGCGCCCCCGTCGTGTTCGGCGCGTTCCACCGTGACGCGGGCCACCACGGGGTGTAGCTCGGCGGAGCCCGGGATGTCGTTGTCGACGCAGCTGCACGCCGCCGCCGGGGACGCGGTGACGAAGGTGAAACTCGCGACGAGGGCGAACAACAGCAGGAGCGTCCGGGACATGGATGCAGTGTAGTTCCGGGCAACCCCGGCTGCGGCGTGGGTACTGTCGCGCCGGCTCCAGGTGTGGTTGGATTCTGGGCATGTTCTCCTGGGTGGGGTTCGCGGCGTCGCGGGCCAAGGCGGCAGGAGGGCTGTTCCTCACGCTGCTCGCCCTGGTGGCGGCCACCACGGGGATCATCGCGGGCACCGTCGGGTACACGTCGGCGGCGGCGACGTCGTCGGCGCGCGAGGCGGTGTCGCTGGACCGCGGCCTCGAGGTGCGCACCCGTCTGGCCCACGACCCGGCGGCGCAGGCACGGCTCGCCCGGCAGATCATCGACGACACGTTCGCGCCGGCCCCCGTCGAGGTCGAGGAGGCGAGCGCCGACGGTGACGTCACGTTCACCGTCCGGCCCGACGCCGAGCTCCTGCAGCCCGACGACCTCCCCCACTACGCCGACGGCGCCGACCGGCTGCGGCTGGAACTTCGCGCCACGGACGTCGCCGTCTCGGGGGTCTTCGTCGAGGGCGACCTCGCCGAGGCCGCGTCGGTGGCCGCCCGCAACATCATGGTCTCCCGCGCGCTGGGCGCGATCCCGCTGTCCGTCCTCGTGCTGGTGACGGTGCTCGCCGTCATGCAGGTGGCGCGCCTGCTCGCGAACTCCCGCGAGGCGCAGCTCTCGCTGCTCGTCGCGCGTGGTGCGAGCGCGCGCCAGGTGTTCGCGCTGAGCGCGGCGGAGTCGACGGTGGCCGTCGTCGCCGGCGCGGGCCTCGGCCTGGGGGCCGCGCTCCTCGCGCTGCGCGCGGTGCCGTTCGGGGCGGCGCAGTGGCCCACGACGCTCGGCGCGGGCCTGCTGTGCTTCGCCGGCACGCTGGCGATCGTGCTCGGGCTCCTCGTCGTCCAGGTGCGCGCCGCCGTGACGCCCGGCTTCGACGCCGACCGCTCCGGCCGCACGTCGCGCGCCGTCACGGGCGCCACGCTGGCGTTCACCCTGCTGGCGGCCGGGATCGCGCTGTGGCAGCTCACGCGCGCCGGCTCCCCCTTGATGGTCGACGACGACGGTGGCTACTCCGTCAACCTCGTCGCCGGCGCCGCGCCCGCGCTGCTGCTGGCGGCGGCGGGCGTCGTCGCGCTCGGGCTGCTGGGCCCGCTGGGCGCACTCGTCACCGCGAGCACCCGCCGGGCGCGCGGGGCGGCCGCGTTTCTCACCGCAGCCCAGTCCTCCCGACGGGTCACCATCTACGCCGCGCCCGTGCTGCTCACCGTGCTCGCCACGGGTGCCGCCACCACGGCGGCGATGTACGCCGGCACCTCCGCGCAGCTGCGCGACGACCTCACCGCCGTCGCCGACGGCGCCCCGCTCCGGGCCACACTGGCGGGCGGCGATTTCGACGTCGACGTGCCCGGCGTCGACGCCGCCACGCCCGTGTGGATCGTCGACGCCGCGCAGGTGGGCGACGCGTCGGTACCCGCCACCGGGGTGCTGCTGGCCGAGATCCGCGATGTGGTCACCGCGCCCGAGGGCATGCGGCTCCTGCCGGAGGCCGAGCCCGTGGACGCCGTCGGCGATTCCATCGTCGTGCCGCCCGGCACAGCCGAGCTCATCCTGACCGTCGACGCGGGGCTCACCCTCGGCGCGGACGACCTCGCCAGCCTCGACCTCCAGGCCGAGGACATCCGCCACCAGCTGGAGGAGATGGACGAGACCGGCGGGGAGTGGGTCGACGAACAGCTGGCCTTCATCGTGGGCGACACGGCCGAGCGGCTGGGCAGGCCCATGGAACTGGACGTCCGGCTCCAGCTCCGCACCCTCGACACGGGCGATGCGGAACCCGTGAGCGCCGGCCCCACCACGCTGCCCGGACCGGAGGTCACCTACGACGAGGAGACCCTCACCGGCCATGGGGCCCAATCCCACGAGGTGCACGCAGAGCACGTGATCGCACTCGATCCCGGGCGGCGGTACGTGATCGACGCGCTCCGGCTGATCAACTCGAGCACGTCCGGCTGGCCGCGGGGCGTCCACGCCTCGCTGCAACTGACCACGGGGGACGGTGAGTCATTGCTCGCCGACACCGGGGGCTGGGCGTCCACCACCGCCACGACGCCGGAGCTGGCGGAGGCACTCCTGGGCGAAGGCGAGCAGGGCCCGGGCGACATCCGGCCGGTCCTCGACACCTCCGGACCCACGTGGCGGCTGCAGGCGCACGACACCGACGACAGCTTCTGGGGCAGCCCGATCTCGGCGGCGAACACGCCGGCGGGCCCGTCGCCGACCGATGCCGAGGGCCGCGGAACGGGCAGCGGACTCACCGCCCGCGTCGCGCTCACTCCCGCCGCCGCGGATGCCGCGGCCCTCGGTGTGGGCGACACGTTCGAGCTGCAATTCATGAACCGCCGCATCCCGGCCGAGCTGGTGGGAATCGTCGACGCCGTCCCCGGCCGCACGGAACCGCTCGCCGCGCTGGTGGACATGGCCTCGGTGGGCGCGGTGTTCGCGAGCTCCGGCGACGCCCCGCGCCCGCCGTCGGAGCTGTGGGCGAGCACCTCTGAGGACCCCGCGACGGTGGCGCCCCGGCTCGCCGAGGCCCTGGGCGGGGCGGAGGTGCGCGTCGGCGGCCAGACGTCCGGCACCGACCCGACGGCCGCCGCCCGGCTGATCTTCTGGATCGCCTGCGCCGGCGCCGTCCTGCTGGCGGTCACGGGCATCGCGGCCGCCAGCGCGGCCATGCGGGCCGACCGCCGCCCGGAGGTGGCGGTCCTGCGCGCGCTGGGCATGACGCCGCGCAGCCAGGCCTGGTCGAGGGCCATGGAGTTGGCGGGGGTCGTCGTCGCGTCCGTGGCGTTCGGGCTCGTTGCCGGATGGGTGGTCAGCCGCCTCGTGGTGCCGGCGCTGGCGCAGGCGACGGTCGCGCCCGGCCAGGTGCGGATCCTGCCGGAACTCGCCCTCGACGCCGCACCGTGGGCCGGGCTGATGGCGCTCGGAGCGGTCGGCGTCGCGCTGGTGCTGGTCACGATCGGCCGGCAGGTGCGGGCCGAGGCCCTGGACGACGAGTACCGCGAGGAGGTGCGATGAACTGGCTCACGCGCCCCTGGTGGCGGCTATTCCGCGCGGACCCGTGGGTGGTCGTCGCGCTCGCGGTGCTGGCGTTCGTCGTCGCGCTGGCCGCGGCCGCGACGCCCCGGGCGATGTCCACCGTCGCCGACCGGCAGCTGGAGCAGACGGTCGGCATGCTCGCCGGCTGGGAGCGCGAGCCGCAGGCGGTCTGGAACCAGGACGAGGCCCCGCGCAGCTGGGTGGGTCACGAGATGCCCGAACCGGTCGGGGCCTACGCCGCCGGAACGGAACGGATCCGCGACGCCCAGCCCGCGCCGCTGAGGGACGTGCTGGGCACCGGGCAACTCATCCGCACCAGCGTGCGCTACACCTCCTTCTCCCCCGACTTCGAGCGGACCGGCCTGTACCGCGCCGACGTGCACGCCTCCATCAACCCCACCCTCGACGAGTCGGTGGAGCTGGTCGACGGCGCCTGGCCCACCTACGACGGCGACGGGCCGTTCGAGGCGGTGCTCGCCCACGAGGTGGCCGAGCTGCTCGGCGTCGACATCGGCGACCCACTCGCGCCCGAGTACGTGCTCGTGGGCACCGTGGCGCCGCGCGACCCGGAGGACCCCCGCTGGCAGCAGCTGGACCTGGGCGACCGCGCCTTCGTCGAGACCGATCCGAACCTCGGCACGATCGCGACCGTGATGGCCTACCTGGCGCCCGACTTCCAGGGCTCCATCCACGACGAGGCGGGCATGACGTACCGCAACGTGCTCTGGTACCCCGTGGACGTGCGCACGCTCACCGGCGGGGTCGACGTCGCGCAGCTGCAGTCCCAGCTCACCCGGATGCTCGCCGACAGCCACGTGCTGCTCGACGCGGAGGAGGCGTCCCCGGGTGCGCCGGTGGCGGTGAGGTTCGAGTCCGAGCTGGGCAGCACGCTGGAGCGGGTGATCAAGGAGCAGCAGGAGGCCGCCATGCTCGTCGCGATCGTCGCGGCCGGGCCGGTCGGCGTAGCCGGGGCCGTCATGGCGCTCGGCGCGGCGCTCACCGTCGTGCGGCGGCGCCCGACCCTCGACCTGATGACCGCCCGCGGCGCGTCGCCGGAGCAGCTGCGCACGATGATCGGCCTGGAGGGCGCGCTCTGCACGGTGCCCGCCGCGGTGGCGGGGCACCTCGTCGCGCTCGCCGTGGCCGGGGTCTCGCCGTGGTGGGCGTGGCCGGTGACGCTGTTGGTCGGGCTCGTGCCCGCGGCGGCGCTGATATTCGCCATCCGCGGGCTGGGCGTGCGCACCCGCAGCGATCTGAGCGTCCGCGGCGGGCGGCTGCGGCTGACGGCCGAGATCGCGTTCCTCGCCGTCACCGCGGCCGCGACGTGGCAGCTGCTGACCCGCGTCGACGCGGGCGGCGGCGTCGACCTGCTCGCCGTAGCCACCCCGATGCTGCTGGCGTTCTCCGCCGTGCTGCTCACCCTGCGCCTCTACCCGGTGCCGCTGGCCGCGCTGTCGGCGGCGTTCCGGCGCGGCCCGGGCATCGTCGGGCACCTCGGCGCCGCCCGCGCGCTGCGCGACCCGGCCGGCGGGCTCGTGCCGACGCTCGCTGTGGTGCTCGGCGTCAGCGTCGCGATGCTCAGCACGGTCATGCTCGGCACCGTCACCCGCGGCGCGGAGACCGCAGTCTGGAACGAGGTGGGCGCCTCCGCCCGGCTCAGCGGCCGCGCCACCGACGAGGTGCTTGACCGGGCGTCGGAGATCGACGGCGTCACTGCCGCCGGCCGCATCTCCCAGACCACCGACGACCGGCCGTTGACGGTGGGCGGCGAGACCGAGTCCGTGCGCATCTGGGTGGTGGACGACTCGATGGAGGACGTTTGGGCCGGCTCCCCGCTGATCGAAGCGCCCGGCCCCGAACTCTTCACGCCGGGCGCGATCGTCACCGGCGGCGAGGTTGCGATCGACGCCGGCGAGGGCACGCTGGGCGGCGTCGGCGACGTGCGCGTCGTCGGGCACCTCGACACCATCCCCGGCACGATCGCCACCAGCCGCTGGGTGCTCGTGGCCGAATCGACGTGGCACGCCTCCGGCGGGGCGATCCCGAACGCGAGCCTCGCCTTCGTCCGGGCCCACCCCGGCGCGGACCTCGACGCGGTGGGCGCCGAACTGGAGGCGCTCGTGCCGTACAGCCGCGTCTCGACGGTGGCCGGCGGGCTGGAACGCAACGCCGAGAACGTCGTGATGCGGGCGCTCGGGGCCACGTTCGTCGCCGCCGCGGCCGGCACCGCTCTGCTCACTGCGCTGGCGCTGGTGGTGGTGCAGTTCATGGGCGCCCGCAGCCGCGCCGAGCTGCTCGCGGTGCTCCGCACGCAGGGCATGCGCCGCGGGCAGGCGCGCGGCATCGTCGCTTGGGAACTGGGGCCGATCGCGGTGACGGCCGTCGCCGTCGGAGCGCTGCTCGGGGTGGGGATCGCAGCGCTGCTGGCGAGCTCGCTCGACCTCTCGGGTCTCACCGGCAGCACCGCCGCCCCAGCGCTGTACCTGGACCCGCTGGTGCTCGGCGGGGTGCTGCTCGCGGTGGTGGGCACCGTCGCCGCCGCCGTCGCTGTCAGCGCCTGGCTCGCCGGGCGCACCAATCTTGCCCAAGCCCTACGGATCGGGGAGGACCGATGACCACAACACTCGACGCCCGCCGCGGCCACGCGCGCTCCGGCCAGCCGGACATCTGGTGCGAGGACCTCGTGCGGATCTACCACACGGAAGGCATCGAGGTGCAGGCCCTGCAGGGGCTGAACCTCACCGTCGACGCCGGCGACGTCGTCGCGCTCGTGGGCGCCTCCGGCTCGGGGAAGTCGACGCTGCTCGGCATCCTGTCCGGGCACGACCGGCCCACCGGCGGGCGGGCCCGCGTGGCGGGTGTGGACCTGCTGGCGATGTCGGCGGGCCAGCGCGTGGACTACCAGCGGCACACCGTCGGATTCGTGTGGCAGCAGACCTCCCGCAACCTCCTCCCCTTCCTGACCGCGGCGGAGAACGTCGCGCTGCCGATGGTGATCTCCGGCGAGAAGGGCCGCGACGCGCGGGTGGCGGAGCTGCTGACGCTGCTCGGCGTCGGCGACCTCGGCGATCGGCTCCCCCGGCAGCTCTCGGGTGGGCAGCAGCAGCGGGTGGCG
This sequence comes from Propionibacterium sp., assembly GCA_012514785.1. Taxonomy (GTDB): domain Bacteria; phylum Actinomycetota; class Actinomycetes; order Propionibacteriales; family Propionibacteriaceae; genus Arachnia. Next base: position 8,277 of record JAAYZP010000071.1, read on the forward strand.
ATCGCGACGGCGCTGGCCAACTCCCCGCGGGTGCTGCTCGCGGACGAGCCGACGGGCGAGCTCGACGAGGCCAACTCGGAGGCGGTGCTGGAGGCGATGCGGCACGCCGCCACCCAGCTCGGCACGACGGTGCTCGTCGTCACGCACGACCCCCGGGTCAGCGAGCACGTGCGCCGCACCGTGCAGATCCGCGACGGCCGGACCTCCACCGAGGTGCTGCGCCGCCAGGTGCGCGCCGACGACGGCTCGGAAGCGCTGGTGGCCGAGGAGTACACGGTGATCGACCGCGCCGGGCGCATCCAGCTGCCGCCCGCCCACGTGGAGGAACTCGGGCTCGTGGACCGGGTGCGCCTGCAGCGCGAGGCGGACCACGTCGGCGTCTACGCGCCCGACGACGAAGCCTCGGAGCAACCCCGCCGTGCACACGAGGAGAGCGAAGATGACTGACGTGTTGCGGGCCGAGCGGCTCAGCCGGACGTTCGGGTCCGGCGAGGCGGAGGTGCAAGCGCTGGTGGAGGCCGACGTCGCCGTGCGGGCGGGGCGGCTCACCGTCGTGCACGGGCCGTCGGGCTCCGGCAAGACGACGCTGCTGAACCTGCTGGGCGGGCTCGACCGCCCCAGCGGCGGGCGGGTGGTGCTCGACGACGGCCGGGTGCTCTCCGAGCTGCCGGAGGACGACGTGCTGGAGGTGCGGCGGACACGGATCGGCTACGTGTTCCAGTCGTTCGGGCTGGTGCCGGTGCTGTCCGCGGCGGAGAACGTCGAGGTGCCGCTCAGGTTGCAGAAGGTGGCGCCCGCGGAGCGGGACGAGCGGGTGGCGGCGGCACTGGAGCGGGTGGGGCTCGCCCACCACGCCGGGCAGCGCCCCTACGAACTCTCCGGTGGGCAGCAGCAGCGCGTCGGCATCGCGCGGGCGCTGGTGTCGGAGCCGGACATCCTCATCGCCGACGAACCCACCGGGCAGCTCGACTCCGACACGGCCGCGACGGTGATGGAGCTGCTCGTCGAGCTCACCGCCGAACAGGGCATCGCGGCCGTCGTCTCGACGCACGACCCCGTATTCATCTCGCTCGCGGACGCGACGGTGCAGCTCCTCGACGGGCGCGTCGTCGCCGTCGGATAGTTTGTACGCCATGGCCCGACGCTCGATCTCCAACGCCAGTTGCTCCGCCACCGTGATGGACCGGGGTGCGACGATCACCTCGTGGCACCCGCAGGACGCGCACGAGGCGCTGTTCGTGAGCAGGGCAGCGAACCCGGACGCGGAGTTCCACGGCGGCATCCCGATCTGCGCGCCCTGGTTCGGGCGGGGCCGCGACGGCGTCGAGGTGCCGCGCCCGCACGGCCTGGTGCGCTGGGTGGACTGGGACTTCCGGGGCGCGGAGCAGCTGGGCGGGGCGACGAAGCTCACGTGGGAGCTGGAGCACGAGGCCGTGGCGCACCTGCCCGGAGCGCGCGACTACCCACGGGACCTGCGGTACCGCTACGAGGCGACGTTCGGCGCCCGGCTCGACGTCGCGCTGACGATCACCAGCCCGACGGCGGCGTGCGTCGTCGACCAGGCGTTCCACACCTACTTCCTGGTGAACAACGTGCGCCAGGCCACCGTGCGGGGCCTGCCGGGCGGCCCGCTCGAGTTCGCGGGGCACCATGACGAGATCTACTTCGGCGCCCTGGACGACGGCGGCGTCGACGTCGTGCTGCCGGACCGCATCATCGGCATCGAGGCGGAGGGAGCGCGCGACGTGGTCGTCTGGAACCCCGGCCCCGACCACGCGTCCCGGCTCGCCGGCTTCGGAGCCGAGGAGTGGCCGAGGATGCTGTGTGTCGAGGTCGGCAACGTGCAGCACCACGCGGTGGAGATCCCCGCGGGCGGCTCCCACACCATGGCGATGTCCCTCCGGATCCGCTCGCGGCGCCGGGAGCTCCTCTAGCGAGGAAGTTGGGCGTTTTATCCCCCTGAACGGCTTCTGGGCCCAAAAAAGGGCTCCTGGACCCGTTCGGGGGGATAAAACGCCCATCGCCGCCACGCCACCGACGTGGTCTCTCCGGTACCTTGTGGCGCATGGAGATCACCATCACCGGCGAGGCGAACACCCTCGTCGCACCCGAACTCGCCCGGCTGCACCTGAACGTCTCGTTCAGCGACCGCGACAAGGCCCGCGCCCTACAGAACGCCCAGTCGCGCGCCAACGGCATCGTCGCCGAGCTCGAGGCCCTCCCATGCGAGATCCTCGACGACTTCGTCGTCGGCGGCGTCACCACCTACTCCCACCGCCCCTGGGACGGGAAGAGCAGGCGCCCCACCACGCACGTCGCCAGTTGCGCGATCACGGCAATCTTCAAGGACTTCTCCGCGCTCGCGGAGGCCTCGGCGGCGTGGGGCGAGTTGGAGGGCGTCGACGTCGGCCACACCTCCTGGCAGCTCACCGACGCCACCCGGGAGCAGGCGCTGGCCGCCCTGATCGGCGAGGCCCTCGACGCGGCCCGCACCAAGGCCCTGCTCATCGCCGGGCACCTCGGCGACGCGGACGTCGAGGTGGTCAAGGTCAGCGACCGGAGCGTGGACAGCCCGCCGGTGGAGCGCGCGTTCTTCGCCGCTGCCGAGGGCGTGCGCGGTGCGGCCGCGCCGGTCGAGGCACGCCCGGAGGACATCCGGCTGCAGACCTCCCTCACGGTGCTGTTCGCAACGATCTAGGGCCGGTCAGCTCCTGAGCTGCTCCCGCACGTGTTCGACGACGCCCTCGTAGTAGGCCAGCACCTCGCCCTCGCCGTCCTCGGGCCAGCGGGCGGCGATGCCTTCGAGGGGGAAGATGTAGAGGTTCTGGTCGGCGTGGACCTGCTCCGCGGGGGCCATCAGCGCCAGCACGGTGCCGTCCTCGTCGGTGTACATCACCCAGTCCAGCGCCAGGGTGAGCGCGAGGCGCTGCGCGACGAGCGCGCTCACGGCGGTGATGAAGTCGTCCGGGTGGGGGCGCTCGGCCTCCGGGATCCCGAACCAGTGCGCGCGACGCTCGGTGAAGAGATCGGAGAGCTCACGGATGTTCTCGGGCAACCCCAGTGCCTGCGCCACCTCGAGCGCTTCGGCGATGAGTGCGCGTGATCCCTCGTCGAGTTCCTCGATCGTCGGGGACGGCGGCCGGGGTTCGAAGGTTCCTGGGTCCTCGGACATGCCACCACCTTAACCCCGCGGGCCGGCCGATCCCATGGGTTCGGGCGGTTCCGTCGGTCGGCTCAGTCGGCGGCGGCGAAGGCCGACGGCTCGTCGCGCAACTTCGCGGCGAACGCGTCGTAGACCGTCTCGTCGTCGGGCACGAGGTCGTAGAACTCGCCGTCCTTCATCGTCTCGAGGATCTCGGGGTCGGCGTCGTTGTCCAGCGCCGACTGCGTCTCGACGATCAGGTCGGCGGCGTCGTCGAGCCCGAAGAAGCGGTACCCCTCCACCGCGGCGTGCAGCTCCTCCTCCTCGGCCACCTCGATGGCGTTGACCAGCCCGCCGTTCATCACCATGCCGTGCAGGACCAGCAAAGCCGCCAGTGCGTCGTCGCCCTCTTCGCCACCCGTACCCTCGGCGGCGCGGTTCCAAATCGTGTCAGGATCGCTCACGCTCCAATCAAACCACGACGTCGTGCCGGGGCACAATAGGCGGGCGCGAAATGACGCGGAATGCCCGCCAACTTTGCGTAAGCCCTTGATCTGGCCCGTCCATGTCCAAGAATGGAGGCACGGCCGGAACGCGCCGTGACGTTCAAATCCCCTGAGGAGAACGCACCATGACAACCACCCAGACCGACGCGTGGCGCAACCGCCCGCACGACGCCCCCGAACACATCTCCCCCGACACCGCCGAGCGGATCGACGCGTGGTGGCGCGCAGCCAACTACCTCTCCGTCGGCCAGATCTACCTGCTGGACAACCCGCTGCTGCGGGAACCGCTGCACCGCGACCACGTCAAGCCCCGGCTGCTCGGCCACTGGGGCACCACCCCGGGCCTGAACTTCATCTACGCCCACGCCAACCGCGCCATCCAGGAGCGCGACCTCAACTCCATGTACATCACCGGCCCCGGGCACGGCGGCCCTGGCCTCGTCGCCAACACCTACCTCGAGGGCACCTGGACCCAGACGTACCCCAACGTCACGCAGGACGAGGAGGGGTTGCGCCGCCTGTGCAAGCAGTTCTCCTTCCCCGGCGGGATCCCCAGCCACGTCGCGCCCGAGGTACCCGGCTCGATCCACGAGGGCGGCGAGCTCGGCTACTCCCTGGCCCACGCCTACGGCGCCGCCTTCGACAACAAGGACCTGCTGCTGTTCACCGTCGTCGGCGACGGCGAGGCCGAGACCGGCCCGCTGGCCACCAGCTGGCACGGGAACAAGTTCGCCCACCCTCTGAAGGACGGGGTGGTGCTGCCGATCCTGCATCTCAA